>JAJYAH010000051.1 GCA_021779635.1 Pseudomonadota bacterium
GGCTGGGGTGGAAATCCTCCAGGGCGTCGGTTTTTTCGCCGGTGCCGATCAGCTTGATCGGCTTGCCGGTGACCGCGCGCATCGACAGCGCCGCACCGCCGCGGCCGTCGCCGTCGACCCGCGTCAGCACGATGCCGGTGAGGCCGACGCGCTCGTCAAACGACCGCGCCAGGTTGACCGCGTCCTGACCGGTGAGCGAATCCGCGACCAGCAGTACTTCGTGCGGGTTGGCCGTGGTTTTGATCTCGGCGGCTTCCGCCATCATCTCTTCGTCGAGCGTGGTGCGCCCGGCGGTGTCGAGCAGCACCACGTCGTAGCCGCCGAGCCTGGCGGCTTCCAGCGCGCGCTTGGCAATCTGCGCCGGCTTCTGGCCGGCGACGATCGGAAGGGTCTGGATATCGAGATCGCGGCCGAGCACCGCCAGCTGCTCCATCGCCGCCGGGCGATAGATGTCGAGCGAGGCCATCAGCACCTTGCGCTTGTCGCGCTGGGTCAGGCGGCGGGCCAGTTTGGCGGTCGTGGTGGTCTTGCCGGAGCCCTGCAGGCCGACCATCATGATCGCCACCGGCGGCACGGCGTTGAGGTCGATGGTCTGGCCGTCGGAGCCGAGGGTGGCGATCAGTTCGTCGTGAACGATCTTCACCACCATCTGGCCGGGCGTCACCGATTTGACGACGGTGGCGCCGATCGCCTGCTCGCGGACTTTCTCGGCGAAGCTTCTGACCACGTCGAGCGAGACGTCGGCTTCGAGCAGCGCGCGGCGCACCTCGCGCATCGCGGCATCGACGTCGGCTTCCGTCAGCGAACCGCGCCGCGTCAGCCGATCGAGAATGCCACCCAGCTTTTCCGACAGATTGTCGAACAATTCCGTAGTCCTTGTTAACCTCGCCCTGCTTGCGGGGAGAGGTCGGATCGCCTCGGCGATCCGGGTGAGGGAGCGCTGGGCCAAGTAAGAGCCCCTCACCCCGACCCTCTCTCCGCAAGAGCGGGGCGAGGGAGAAGAAAACCGTCATCGGTTGGTGACGACGGGTAACCAAACACTTTCGCGCCCGAGGGCGCATCGCGCTGTCGGGCGTTGACCTCCGGTCTCCAGGGCCGGGCGGCGGGTCGAAAAGAACGTCTTTCCGATGAGTGGCGGCGGTTTAACCTCCGGACACCGGAAAAGTCAAGAAAAGTAGGTGAAAATGGCATTTTTTCGAACCGGGCCGATTGGCGTACCCCTTGCCGGAACCGGCATTTTGAGGCCAATCGGGCCATGACCATTGCCCGCCGTCGTGTTTCTGGCCGTGGTTTCGAGCTGCTGGCCGGCGCTGCCGCCGTGATCGGCATCCCGTCAGTCTGGATGTATCGTATACAAACCTATGCCGGGCCGGTCTCCGATCATTTCGACGGAACTCACTTTTTCGATCCTGATGGCGCGCCGCCGAAATCGCTTCGGGAAGTGTTGCGCTGGCAGTTCGGCGGCGGCAGGCAACGCCGTGCCTGGCCCGAACGGGCGCCGAGCCCTCACGCCGACACGCCACCGGCGCGGGTGACCGGCGACAAGGTGCGATTTTCGTTTGTCGGTCACGTCAGCTGGCTGATCCAAACCTCAGGGCTGAACATCCTGATCGACCCGGTGTGGTCGGAGCGCGCCTCGCCGATGCCGTGGGCGGGACCGAAGCGTTACAACGATCCCGGCATTGCATTCGATGCGCTGCCTCCAATCGATATCGTGCTGGTGTCGCATGGCCATTACGACCATCTCGACACAGCGACGCTGTCGAAACTCGCCGCGAAATTCTCGCCGCGCGTGATCACGCCGCTCGGCAACGACCTGACGATGCGCGACGCCGATTCTGCGATCCGCGCCGAGGCATTCGACTGGCATGACCGCGTCGAACTCGGCAATGCCATCGCCGTCACACTGGTGCCGACGCGGCACTGGTCGGCGCGCGGACTGTTCGACCGCAACAAGGCGCTGTGGGCGAGTTTCGTGGTCGAGACGCCGGTCGGCAAGCTCTACATCGTGTGCGATTCGGGCTACGGTGACGGCGTGCATTTCCGCCGCGTCGCGCAGGCCCATGGTCCGCTTCGATTGGCGATCCTGCCGATCGGCGCCTATGAGCCGCGCTGGTTCATGCGGGATCAGCACATGAACCCGTCCGATGCGGTGAAGGCGCTGGCCGATTGCGGCGCGCAACAGGCGCTGGCGCATCATCACGGCACCTTCCAGCTCACCGATGAAGCGATTGATGCGCCGGTCATCGCACTCGGTGCAGCGCTTGATGAAGCGAACATCCCGCGTGAGCGTTTCGCGACGCTCAAGCCGGGACAGGTGGTGGAGATTTAACCTCTCCCCGCAGGAGCCGGGCGAGGCGGAAGGACTACGGCGAAGGCTTGATCGCCCAGGATACGCTCACGCTGACGGAAAGCGTCTCTTCGCCTTGCGACACCGGCGCTGCGGCCATCGGCGCCATGGCCATCTTGCTGCGGAACATCGGCGCCGACACATTGCCCTCTGAAATGCTGAGCGGCGCACCAAGCGTGACGCCGGCGGCCTTGGCATAAATCTCGGCCTTGCGGCGGGCGTCGGCAAACGCCTGTTCGCGGGCCTCATCGAGAAGTTTCGACGCCGCGGACACCATGAAGTTGATGCCGCCGATGTCGTTCGCGCCCGCGCCCACCAGCATGTCGATCACGCCGGCGACCTTGGTGACGTCGCGCAACCGGATCGTCACGTGATTGCTGGCGCGGTAGCCGACGATCGCCGGCGGGCCGGAGCGGTTCGGCGGGTTTTGTGTTTGCGGTTGCAATGACAGCCGCGAGGTCTGGATATCCTTCTCCTCAATGCCGGCGGCCTTCAACGCCAGCAGCACCTTGCCCATCGCCGCGTTGCTGGCATCCGAAGCCTCGCGCGCGGTTTTGGCCTCCGAGGTGAAGCCGCCGTCGACCTCCGCCAGATCGGGCGGCACCGATACGGTGGCTTCGCCGGTGACGGAAATCATCGCCGGGCGCTCGCTCTGCGCCAGCGCCGGGGGTGCGAGCAGCATGGCCACCATCAGAGGGGCTATGAGCGGAGCGCGGTATTTCATGAATTTCACTTCAGCGGCACATAGACGTTGATCACCAGTTTGTCCTCCGCTGTCTTCAGGGGATCGGTGATGTATTCCTCGATGAAGGTGTCCTTGGCCTCGAGCTTCTTGTCGTCGAGGTGATTGGTGATCGCCTCATAGGTGTTGTCCATGTTGTCGTAGGAACCGCGATGGACGAACTTCAGCGCCTTGCCATCGGGCGATTTGCCCATGCTCATATCCTTGGTCAGGTTTTTCGGATCCTGATCGACCGGAATTTCCGCCAGATAGGTGAATCCGGTATCGTCGGTGGAGGTGTAAACGATCATCGGATTGCCGGCGCTTTTGATGCCTTGCTTGTCGAGCAGCGCCGACAGAGTCTTGAACGAGTCGATCAGGGTCTCGAACGCTGAATCCCAGTTGGCGCTGCCCTTGAGAACGACAACCGTCTTCGGTGCCAGCGTGGTTTCCTCGCCGAACGGATCGGCGGCCTGAACCGGTGCGGCAGCGGACGGCGGTGTCGCGGGGGTTTCGGCCGCGGCGGGCGGTTTTGCAGGCGCGGCGGAAGGACTGGCTGCCGGGGCCGGTGTCGCCGCAGCCGGCGATTCCGCCAATGCTGTGGCGACGCCGAGCGAAATCGCGGCTGCCGGGACCAGCGCGACCATGGCAAGGCGGATAGAGCGGAAGCAATTCATGCGATATTCTCCTTGGTCGCATTCAGCGATGGTCGTCTCGGTCGGCGGTGCTTCGCTTGCGTGTCCCGGGTCACGGCGGCGAAGCGCCGCCAATCTAACACGCAAGGCCCGCTTTCGTCCCATCTCAGGTAGCTCATGTCAGGTAACTCTCGCGGCCGGCGGGTAACGACACAAAATCACCACACTGGCCAATCCGCCATCATTCGCCATATAAGGCAGGCATAATTCGGGAAATTTCATGAGCGCGCTCGCCAATCATGCGTTTGCCAAGATGAACGGCATCGGCAACGAAATCGTCGTGGTCGATCTGCGCGATTCGGCCGCCGCTGTCACGGCCGAGGAAGCGCGCGCCGTCGCCTCGCCCAGCGGGGTGCATTACGACCAGTTGATGGTGCTGCAGCCGCCGCGGCTTGCGGGCACCGAGGCCTTCATCCGCATTTACAACAACGACGGCTCGGAGGCCGCCGCCTGCGGCAACGGTATGCGCTGCGTGGCGCGCCGGCTGTTCGAGAAAACCGGCCACACTCAGGTCACCTTCGAGACACGTGCCGGGCTCTTGAATTGCTGGCGCGGCCCATCCGACGATCTCTACACCGTCGATATGGGCCGGCCGAAATTCGGCTGGCAGGACATTCCGCTCGCGGAGGAGTTTCGCGACACGCGGTCGATCGAACTGCAGATCGGCCCGATCGACGCGCCGGTGCTGCATACGCCGTCCGCGGTCAGCATGGGCAATCCGCATGCGATCTTCTGGGTCGACGACGTCAACGCCTACGACCTTGCCCGCTTCGGGCCGCTTCTGGAAAACCATCCGATCTTTCCCGAGCGCGCCAATATCACGCTCGCCCATATTGTCGATCGCGATCACATCACGATCCGCACCTGGGAACGCGGTGCGGGACTGACCAAGGCCTGCGGCTCGGCGGCCTGCGCCACGGCGGTGGCCGCGGCCCGGCTCCGGCGCGCCAATCGCACGGTGCAGATAACGCTACCCGGCGGCGAACTCGGCATCGAGTGGCGCGAGCGCGACGACCACGTCCTGATGACGGGCACCGCGACATTCGAGTATGAAGGGCGATTCGATCCGGCATTGTTTGCCAGCGTCGCCTGACATGAGCGTCGATGTCGTCACCTTCGGCTGTCGTCTCAACGCCTTCGAATCTGAAGTGATCGCCCGCGAGGCGGAACGCGCCGGCCTCACCGAAACCATCGTCATCAATAGCTGTGCGGTCACCAACGAAGCCGTTGCGCAGGCGCGGCAATCGATCCGCCGGCTGAGGCGCGAACGGCCGTCGGCGCGGATTGTGGTGACCGGCTGCGCGGCGCAGACCGAGCCCGGGATGTTCGCCGGCATGGCCGAGGTCGATCGCGTCGTCGGCAATGACGACAAGATGCGCGGCGACGCGTGGCGCGCCGCCCGCGCGGCTTTCGACATTGCCGGCAATTTCGGCATCGAGCAAAGCGAAAAGATCGCGGTCGCCGACATCATGGCGGTCCGGGAGATGGCGCCGCATCTCTTGGAGGGCTTTCAGCGCGGCCTGCCGCGGGTGTTCGTGCAGGTGCAGAATGGTTGCGATCACCGCTGCACTTTCTGCATTATTCCCCATGGCCGCGGCAATTCGCGGTCGGTGCCGATGGGCGCGGTGGTGGCCCAGGTCCGCGCGCTGGTCGAGCGCGGCCATGCCGAGATCGTGCTGACCGGGGTCGATCTGACGAGTTATGGCGCGGATCTGCCGGGCACGCCGAAACTCGGCCTGCTGGCGAAGCAGGTCCTGCGGCATGTGCCCGACCTGAAGCGGCTGCGGATTTCCTCGATCGATCAAGTCGAGGTCGACGGCGATCTGCTCGACGTGATCGCGGACGAAGAGCGGCTGATGCCGCATCTGCATCTGTCGCTGCAGTCCGGCGACGACCTCATCTTGAAGCGGATGAAGCGGCGGCATTCCCGTAGCGAAGCGATTCAATTCTGTGCCCAGGTGCGGCGCTTGCGGCCGGATATCGCGCTCGGCGCCGATATCATCGCCGGATTCCCGACCGAGTCCGACGAGATGTTCGCGCGCTCGCAGGATCTGGTGGAAGAATGCGATCTGACGTTCCTGCATGTGTTTCCCTATTCCAGGCGGCCGGGCACGCCGGCGGCGCGGATGCCGCAGGTATCGGGCGAGCAGGTCAAGGAACGCGCCCGGCGCTTGCGGGCGACGGGAGAAGCCGCGTTGCAAAAACGTCTGGCTTCGGAAATCGGCGCGACTCGCCGGGTTCTGATCGAAAGCGCCAGACAGGGCCGCACCGAGCATTTCATGCCGGTGGCTATCAGCGGCGAGACACCGCGCGCGGTGCTGACGCTGAAGATGGCAGGGCATGACCGCGCGCGGTTGATCCCGGACGGTCATCGCCCGGCTTGACCATCACTCCCCGTTCCAGCCGCAGGCCCGAAGCCGTTCATGCAAATGCGCCGGCGCCGGTGCGGCCACGTGCACCGGGTCCTTGTTCTTCGAAATCGGAATTCCGATTTCGCGGGAATGCAAATGCAGTCTCGGTTCGCCGAAGCGGGGACCGTTCCCGTAAATATTGTCGCCGACAATCGGCCAGCCCATCGCGGCGGCGTGAACCCGCAATTGATGGGTGCGGCCGGTGACCGGTTCCAGCGCGAGCCAGGCGAGGCCATCGCCGCGTCCCAGTACTTTCCAGTTGGTGGTCGCTGGCTGGCCATCCGCATCGGGCTT
This sequence comes from Pseudomonadota bacterium, assembly GCA_021779635.1. The sequence goes on from JAJYAH010000051.1 coordinate 6,472, forward strand.
CTGCCACCAGCCGCGCTCGGCGTTGAGGCGCCCGAGCGGCATGTCGATGGTGCCGTGATCCTCGACCGGGCCGCCTTCGACCACCGCCCAGTAGGTCTTGGAAATCCTGCCATGCTTGAACAGGAGCCCCAGCGACGCCGTTGCCTTGCGGTGTCGTCCCAGCACGAGGCAACCGGAGGTGTCCTTATCGAGCCGGTGGGCGAGAACCGGCGGACGCGGCAGGCCAAACCGCAGCGCATCGAACGAGGATTCCAGATTGGCGCCGCCCTTGGGGCCGCGATGCACCGGTAGCCCCGCGGGCTTGTCGATCACCAGCATCAGCCCGTCGCGATGGAGCACGCGCGCCTGAATTTCCTCCGCGGTTAATTCGGGAACATCCATCGATCGGTCAAGACTTTCGCTCACGGCGCGAAACCGCTAACACACCCCCGATATGAACGATACACCTCCGGAAAAGACCAAGCTGAGCTGGTGGCGGCGGCTGTCCGGCGGACTGAAGCGAACGTCAAGTTCGCTCGGGACCGCGGTGGCCGATCTCGTCACCAAGCGCAAGCTCGACCGCGCGATGCTCGACGATATCGAGGACGTGCTGCTGCGCGCCGATCTCGGGACCGAGGTCGCCGCGCGCATCGCCGCCGCGGTCGGCGTCGGCCGTTACGACAAGGCGATCTCGGCGGATGATGTCAAAACCGTGGTCGCGGCCGAAGTGGAGAAAGTCCTGGTTCCGGTGGCAAAACCGCTGTCGATCGACCGGACGCACCAGCCATTCGTCATCCTGGTGGTCGGGGTCAACGGTTCCGGTAAAACCACCACCATCGGCAAACTGGCGGCCAAGTTCAGCGCCGAAGGCCGCAAGGTCATGCTGGCGGCCGGCGACACCTTTCGCGCCGCTGCGATCGAGCAGCTCAAGATCTGGGGCGACCGCACCAAGTCGCCGGTGATCGCGGGCGCGCAGGGTTCGGATTCGGCGAGCCTGGCGTTTAATGCCCTCACCGCGGCGCGGGAGGGAAAGCTCGACGTGCTGCTGGTCGATACCGCCGGGCGGCTGCAGAACAAGGCCGAATTGATGAACGAGCTTGAAAAAGTGGTTCGCGTCGTCAAGAAGGTCGATGCTTCGGCGCCGCACGCGGTGCTGCTGGTGCTCGACGCCACGGTGGGACAAAATGCGCTGTCGCAGGTCGAGGCGTTTCAGCGTACCGCGGGCGTGACGGGCCTGGTGATGACAAAACTCGACGGCACGGCGCGCGGCGGCATTCTGGTGGCGCTCGCCGAAAAGTACAAACTGCCGGTGCACTTTATCGGCGTCGGCGAGGGCATCGACGATCTCGCGCCGTTCACCGCGCATGAGTTCGCGCGGGCGATCGCAGGGATTGAATAGGCTTCATCCGTCGAGATGCACGCAAGACGCGCGCTCCTCAGGATGAGGGAAGGGCAAAGCCAATATCCTCATCCTGAGGAGGTGCGAAGCACCGTCTCGAAGGATGGCAACGCGACGAATTTGATGGAATTGAATGATGGACAAGACCACGCCGCATCCGCTGTTCAAGCTCGCGACCGAACTTGGGCCGTTGCTGATCTTCTTCATCGCCAACGCCAAATTCCATCTGTTCGTCGCCACCGGCGCGTTCATGGTGGCGGTCGTGGCGGCGATGATCGCCTCTTACGTGGTGACGCGACACATACCGATCATGGCGCTGGTCACCGGCATCATCGTCATCGTGTTCGGCACGCTGACGCTGGTGTTGCACGATGAGACCTTCATCAAGGTCAAGCCGACCATCATCTACGGGCTGTTCGCCGCGGTTCTCGGCGGCGGTTTGCTGTTCGGCCGTTCCTTCATCGCGATCATGTTCGACCAGATGTTCAATCTCACGCCGCAGGGATGGCGGAGCCTGACCATGCGCTGGGCGCTGTTCTTTTTCGCCATGGCGATCCTGAACGAAGTTATCTGGCGCACCCAGACCACCGATTTCTGGGTTGCTTTCAAGGCTTTCGGGGTAATTCCGCTGACGATGGGCTTCGCAATCACGCAGATGCCGCTGATCAAGCGCTATCAGGTCGAGCCGGTATCGCTCGAAACGAGCGAAGCCGAGGCCGGCGACGTGTCGAACGGGTGAGTAACGAGTCCCGGACGCAGCCCAAGGGGCCGTTCAAGACCCGGCGATTCAAGACCCGGCCTTCAGCGCCTTGTCGATCTCCACCCTGAGCACGGTGTCGATGTTATCAGGCATGATCGGGCCGACCATCTTGTAGGCGATAGTGCCGTTGCGCCCCACGATGAAGGTTTCCGGCACACCATAGACACCCCATTCGATCGCGGCGCGGCCGTTGCCGTCGACACCGACGATGGCGAACGGATTGCCATAGCGGCCGAGGAAACGCCGGGCGTTTTCCGGCGTGTCCTTGTAGTTGATGCCGACCATCTGCAGCCGCTTGTCCTTGCCGAGTTCGGTCAATAGCGGCGCTTCGTCATGGCACGGCACGCACCATGACGCCCAGACGTTGACGACGCTGACTTTGCCTTTGAACATGGCGGGATCGAGCCCGGGTATCTGCGTGCCGCTATCGAGCAGGCCCGGCAGCGGCGGCAGCGCGGTCGGCGGGGCGGGGTGACCGATCAAGGCCGAAGGGATTTTCGACGGATCGCCCTCGCCGAGCCGGAACCAGAAGATCGCGGCCAGCAAACCGAACGCCAGCAGCGGCAGCGCCATCAGCCAGGAGCGGCGTTGCGGGGACTTGCCGGATGTCTCGGGCATTGATGTCACGGGATCTGACGCATTGGGCTCGTTCATCGGATGTCCGTCACGCTGCGCCCGGAGCGCCGGACCACGCCGCTGGCCTCGAGCTCGCGCAGGCGCTGCTTCTGGCGGCGATAATCAATCACGATCCAGATAATCAGGATCAGCACCACGGCTGTTACCAGCATATAGGATGTCACGATAAAGGAGGCGTAGGGACCGAGCGACATCGCCGTCACGCCGAACGCTGGCTGGCTTGCGTCACCTGCATCAATTGCAGCGCGCGCACCCGGCGACGCAGGATTTCGTTGCGCATCGCCGCCAGATGCAGCGTGACGAACAACAGCGAAAACGCCAGCGCCATCACCAGCAGCGGAATCAAAAACGCGCGATCGAGCGTGGAGCCGCCCATCCGAAACACCGAGGCCGGTTGATGCAGCGTATTCCACCAGTCCACCGAGAATTTGATGATCGGCAGGTTGATGGCGCCGACCAGCGTCAGCACCGCGGCGGCGCGCGCGGCCCGTGACGGATCTTCGACCGCGCGCCACAGCGCCATCAGGCCGAGATACATCAGAAACAGGATCAGCATCGAGGTCAGGCGCGCATCCCATTCCCAATAGGTGCCCCACATCGGACGTCCCCACAGCGATCCGGTGACCAGCGCGAGAAACGTGAAGGCGGCGCCGATCGGGGCGGCCGCCTTGGCAGCGACGTCCGCCAGCGGATGCCGCCACACCAGCGTGCCCAGTGCTGCCAAGCTCATCACGCCCCATACGAACATCGACAGCCACGCATTCGGCACATGGATGAACATGATCTTCACCGTCGCGCCCTGCTGGTAATCGTCGGGCGCCATCGCCGATTGATAGAGGCCGATCAGCAGCAGAACAGCGGTGGCAGCGGCGAGCCACGGCAACAGGCGCGTGGTCAGCGTCAGGAACCGGGTGGGGTTGGCGAGATCGATCAGCGTCATGGCGTTCCTGATAGTCGCTGCGGCCCCGGCAGACAATGCGGCTTGTGCTGTTTCATTCGGTCTCAGCCAGAGTTGATCGGCATCGATTCGGGGCTCAGTCGAGGCCGTGCCGCAGGCTCGCGGCGGCAGCGAACGGTCCGATCACGAAGCTGACAAGCGACAGCGCGCACAGGATCGAAAACGGCGTGCCGAACGACGACGGTCCGCTGATGGCTGCTTCGGACGCGGCGACGCCGAAAATCAGCACCGGGATCGACAACGGCAGCACCAGCACCGCCAGCAGCAATCCGCCGCGATGCAGTGTCACCGCCAGTGCCGCGCCGATCATTCCGGTAAAGGTCAGCGCCGGCGTGCCTGCCAGCAGCGTCAAGGCGACGGCCGACGTTGAGCCGGCGTCGAGATTCAATAACAGCCCCAGAACCGGCGTGGCGATGATCAGCGGCAATCCCGCGGCCAGCCAGTGCGCCAGTGCTTTCGCAGCACAGGTCAATTCCAGCGGCGACCGGCTCATCACGATCAGATCGAGCGAACCGTCCTCCTGATCGGCCATGAACAGCCGGTCAAGCGTGAGCAGGCTCGCGAGCAGGGCGCCGAGCCAGAGAATCGCCGGACCGAGCCGTGCCAGCAAGGCGAGGTCGGGTCCGAGCGCGAACGGCATCAGCACGACCACGGTGAGAAAGAACAGCACGCCGATCAGCGCGCCGCCGCCGACGCGCAGCGCGATCCGGATGTCGCGTCGAATCAGCGCGATCAGGGCGGTCACGATGCGCCCCCGATCCGCAATTGCTTTGCTTCTAACCCCAGCGGCGCATGGGTTGCGGCGACGATCAGGCCGCCGCGCCCGAGATGGTCGCGCATCAAGGTGGCAAACAGGCTCTGCCCGCCGGCGTCGAGCGCCGAGGTGGGCTCATCCAGTAGCCAGATCGGCCGTCGCACCGCGAGCAACCGGGCGATCGAGAGCCGCCGGCGCTGTCCGGCCGACAGATACCCCGCCGGCAAATGCGCGGCATGATCGAGCCCGACCGCGACCAGGCTCTCGGCGGCATTCGACGCCTCGCCGCCCAGAAAATCCCGCCAGAATGCCAGGTTTTCCAGCACGCTCAGGGCGGGTTTCATCGCATCGCGGTGGCCGAGATAGTGGGCCTGTTCGGCCACGGTCCGCTCTCGCTCGCCGTCCTCCAGATCGATCGATCCGGCTACCGATGTCAGCAGGCCGGCGACGATCCGCAATAGCGACGTTTTGCCCGCTCCATTAGGGCCGGTAACGGCCAGCGCTTCGCCCGACGCGGCTGTAAAATCGAGCTCCGAGAACACCTCCCGGCCGCCCCGCACGCATTTGATGCCGCGTCCCAGGAGCCGCATTTGCCCTTCCGTGGCCTTCCGAAATGATGGATACCGCATTGCTGCGGCACGGTTGTCGCTGTGGCGGTGCCACTGGAAAGATTCTAAAAGGTTCTATAAGCCGGAACTTGATGCAGCACACAATCCGCGGCTGCAAGCCATCAGGCCAAGCCTCGCCGACGGTGTTTGGATACCCTTGCCGGGGACAACGATGAATTGGGATTGCCTCACATGACCTCGCTCGACAGCTTCAAATGCCAGAAGACCCTCAAGGTCGGCAGCAAGACCTATGTCTATTACAGCCTGCCCGCCGCCGAGAAGAACGGTCTGAAGGGAATTTCCAAGCTTCCCTATTCCATGAAGGTGCTGCTGGAAAACCTGCTGCGCAACGAAGACGACCGTACCGTCAAGAAGGCGGACATCCTGGCGGTTGCGAAGTGGCTGAAGAAGCGCAAGCTCGAGCATGAAATCGCCTTCCGGCCGGCGCGGGTGCTGATGCAGGATTTCACCGGCGTTCCGGCGGTGGTCGATCTCGCCGCGATGCGAAATGCCATGCAGGCGCTCGGCGGGGACGCGGAAAAAATCAATCCGCTGGTGCCGGTCGATCTCGTGATCGACCATTCGGTGATCGTGAATTTCTTCGGCGACAACAAGGCGTTCGGCAAGAATGTGGTCGAGGAATACAAGCAGAATCAAGAGCGCTACGAATTCCTGAAATGGGGCCAGAAGGCGTTTTCGAATTTCTCCGTGGTGCCGCCGGGCACCGGCATCTGCCATCAGGTCAATCTCGAATATCTGGCCCAGACGGTATGGACCCGAAAGGAGAAGCTGACGGTCGGCAAGAAGAAGGGCACCTTCGAGGTCGCCTATCCGGACACGCTGGTCGGCACTGATTCGCACACCACGATGGTCAACGGCCTTGCCGTACTCGGCTGGGGCGTCGGCGGCATCGAGGCGGAAGCCGCAATGCTCGGCCAGCCGCTGTCGATGCTGCTGCCGGAAGTGGTCGGCTTCAAGCTCAAGGGACAGCTGAAGGAAGGCGTCACCGCCACCGATCTGGTGCTGACGGTGACGCAGATGCTGCGCAAGCAGGGCGTGGTCGGCAAGTTCGTGGAATTTTTCGGCCCGGGCCTGGATTATCTCTCGGTGGCCGACAAGGCGACCATCGGCAACATGGCGCCGGAATATGGCGCGACGTGCGGCTTCTTCCCGGTCGATTCCGAGACCGTCGATTATCTCAAGACCTCGGGCCGCAAGTCCGACCGGGTCGCGCTGGTAACCGCCTATGCCAAGGCGCAGGGCCTGTTCCGCACCGCCAAATCGCCCGATCCGGTCTTCACCGAGACCCTGACACTGGATCTCGGCGACGTGGTGCCGTCGATGGCCGGCCCGAAGCGTCCCGAGGGCCGCGTCGCGCTGCCCGCGGTTGCGGAGGGTTTCGCCGCGGCGATGACCAGCGAATACAAGAAAGCCGCCGATGCCTCCAAGCGTTACCCGGTGGAGAATCGCAATTTCGATCTTGGCCATGGCGACGTTGTGATCGCGGCGATCACCTCGTGCACCAACACCTCCAATCCGAGTGTGCTGATCGGCGCCGGGCTGCTGGCGCGCAATGCCGCCGCCAAAGGCCTTACTGCAAAGCCCTGGGTCAAGACTTCGCTGGCGCCGGGCAGCCAGGTGGTCGCGGAATATCTTTCCAATTCCGGACTGCAGCTCGATCTCGACAAGGTCGGCTTCAATCTGGTCGGCTTCGGCTGCACCACCTGCATCGGCAATTCCGGGCCGCTGCCGGAAGAGATTTCGAAGTCGATCAATGACAGTGGCATCATCGGCGCCGCGGTGCTGTCGGGTAATCGCAACTTCGAAGGCCGCGTCAGCCCGGATGTGCAGGCCAACTATCTGGCTTCGCCGCCGCTGGTGGTGGCCTATGCGCTGGCCGGAACGGTGACGAAAAATCTCGCGGTCGAGCCGATCGCCAATGGCCGGGACGGCAAGCCGGTTTATCTGAAGGACATCTGGCCGACGGCCAAGGAAATAAACGCGTTGATGAAGAAGTTCGTGACCGCGGCGATCTTCAAGAAGCGTTACGCCGACGTGTTCAAGGGCGACACCAATTGGCGCAAGATCAAGACCGTCGAGAGCGAAACCTATCGCTGGAACATGAGTTCGACCTACGTTCAGAACCCGCCTTACTTCGAAGGCATGAAGAAAGAGCCGGAACCGATCGTCGATGTCGTCGACGCACGCATTCTGGCTGTTTTCGGCGACAAGATCACCACCGACCACATCTCGCCGGCCGGCGCGATCAAGCTGACGTCGCCGGCAGGCAAATATCTCTCCGAACACCAGGTGCGCCCGGCCGACTTCAATCAATACGGTACCCGGCGCGGCAATCATGAAGTCATGATGCGCGGCACCTTCGCCAATATCCGCATCAAGAACTTCATGCTGAAGGGCGCCGACGGCAATATCCCCGAAGGCGGCCTGACCAAGCATTGGCCCGACGGCGAGCAGATGTCGATCTACGATGCCGCGATGAAGTATCAGGCCGAGAAAGTGCCGCTGGTGGTTTTCGCCGGCGCCGAATACGGCAACGGCTCGTCGCGCGACTGGGCGGCGAAGGGAACGCGGCTGCTCGGCGTCCGCGCCGTGATTTGCCAGAGCTTCGAACGCATCCATCGCTCCAATCTCGTCGGTATGGGTGTATTGCCGCTGACGTTCGAGGACGGCGTGTCCTGGCAGTCGATCGGGTTGAAGGGCGATGAGACGGTGACGATTCGCGGGTTGCAGGGCGATCTGAAACCACGCCAGAAGCTGACGGCCGAGATCGTCTCCGGCGATGGCTCGTTGCAGCGCGTCTCGTTGCTGTGCCGCATCGATACGCTCGACGAACTCGAATACTATCGAAACGGGGGCATTCTGCACTACGTGCTGCGCAAACTGGCGGCCTGATGCGAATCGTTATCGGTGCCTCACTGCGAAGTGAGTGGCGAGTGAAGGGGAGGCGGCCTATGAAAGACCGCCTTTCTGCATTCGAAGGCCGGCGCGATCAGTGCCGCATGGCAGATGCGATCACGGCGGCGGCGCGGAAGTCTCCCGGTTTCCAGTATGACAGCGATGATGGCCTATAATTGTATTTCGCGGTGGTCAGGCGCGCTTGGCGTCTGCGCGATCGTAGCAATCGTCCGTCCAGCCCTTGCCGAACCGCGCGCGGTGGTGGAGCTTTTCACGTCGCAAGGCTGCTCGTCGTGCCCGGCGGCCGACAAGATCATGGGTGAGCTCGCCAAGGATCCATCGATCGTCGCGTTGAGCATGCCGATCGACTACTGGGATTATCTCGGCTGGAAAGACACGCTGGCGGACGCGCGCTTCAGCGCTCGCCAGAAGGCCTATTCGCGGATGCGCGGCGATCGCGAAGTCTATACGCCGCAAGTTGTCGTCAACGGCTCGGCGCATGTGATCGGCAGCGATCGCGCCGGCATTGAAGGCGCAATCGGCGATACCAAGAAAGTCGATGGTGTGATGTCGGTGCCGGTCTCGATTACGCTGACCGGCAAGCAAATCAATGTTTCGGTCGCCGCCCCCAGCAGGGGGCCTACCGCGATGCACGGCGAAATCTGGATCGGTTCGATCTCGAAAGCGGTGCCGATTGCGATCGGGCGCGGCGAGAATCGCGGCCGCGAAGTCACGTACTATAATGTGGTGCGTAACCTGCTGAAGGTCGGCGACTGGAACGGCAGCTCCGGGAGCTGGACCGTGCCGCTGGAAAATATTTCCCGCGAGGGCGTCGATGCCGCGGTGGTTTATATCCAGGATGGCAATCGCGACAGGCCCGGTCCGATGCTGGGCGCGGCGTATACGTCGCTTCACTGATTGATCTCACCGAGACTTTTGCTTCGCGCGGGCGGTTTGCGGTTCGCAAGGCCGATGACCTTGCTTGCAACCGGCCTGTTATGGCGCCGTCTTGTGAATTGCCGATGCCATCGACCTATGGCGGCGCCGAGACGGTCGGTGAGTCCAAACGAAAAACGGGAACCCAAAAACAAAAAGGACCAACTCTCGTTGGCCCAGTGTTGGGGTATACTGCTTGCGAAACAGGCCCGATCCTGACGACCCCGGGGGGCTGGGGGCTGAGGAATCCGGCATCGAAAGGACCGGGCCAACGCAGGGTCTCCTTCTGGCAGTCCAGAAGGGCGGTCGATAGGCGGAAATTGGGCGGTATTATGATTCCGCTAACGATCCCGTGACGGTATATTTCCGCTTCAATTGCCGTTGTGATCCTCCGTCGCATGCGAGATTCGAAACGCACGGGCTGCCACCCTCTTGCAGCCGTGCGCAGTTGGCGCAATCATGTCACCGAAATGACAGCAGGAGGCGCTCCATGAGTTCGATGTCGGAGGAAGCCGATCCAAGCGAGAATCGCGCAGCGGCGCGCCTGGCCGCTGCGGGGCCGTTGCCGAGCCGTGTGACGTTCAATCGCGTCGAACTCAACCGTATCTTGAATCTGTACGGACGCATGGTCGCCGACGGCGAGTGGCGCGACTACGCCATCGATTTTCTGAAAGACCGCGCGGTGTTTTCGGTGTTCCGCCGCGCTTCCGAAGTTCCGATCTACCGAATCGAAAAGGATCCGCGGCTGGCGCGCAAGCAGGGGATCTACAGCGTGATCTCGGCGACCGGGCTGATCCTGCGCCGCGGCCACGAGCTTGACCGCGTGCTGCTGGTGATCGACCGCAAGCTCGCGTTGGTCTAGCGCGGGAGCGGTTCGTCGCCACCGGGCGATGATGCGGCCGGTAGCGTGTTTCCGCCATCACCCAGTGGCCGCTGCATCATCACGGTGTCGAGCCAGCGGCCGAACTTGAAGCCGACATTCGGATGGGTCCCGATCAGCTCAAATCCGGTCCGGGTATGCACCCCGATCGATCCGGCATTGGCGGAATCTCCGATCACCGCGATCATCTGCCGATAGCCGCGGGCCTCGGATTCGGCGATCAGCCTTTGCAGCAATCGCATGCCGATCCCGCGCCGATGGATCGCGGGTTGCAGATAGACCGAATTCTCGACGGTGAAGCGATAGGCCGGCCGCGGCCGGTAGGCGCCGGCATAGGCATATCCGACCACCCGGCCTTCGAGCGCGGCGACGAGATAGGGAAAGCCGCCGTCCGTCAACACGCCAAAACGCCGTGCCATTTCAGCCAGATCGGGCGGGATCAACTCGAAGGTCGCGGTGCCATAGCGGACCGCGTGGGCGTAGATCTCGGTAATGGCTGACAGGTCGGCGGCGACGGCCGGTCTGATTTCGGCAGCGGACATGGCGCGAAGACTATTTTTGTCCGTTCCAAAAGAAAAGCCCCGGCCGCAAGGTCGGGGCTCGAACCATCCGCCAAAGCGCGGGCGATCAGTCTCGCTGGCCGAGCAATTGCAGCAGCAGCGTGAACAGGTTGATGAAGTTCAAATAGAGCGACAACGCGCCGGTGATCGCAGCCCGTTCCGCCACATCACCGCCCTGCGAGGCGTAGCCGTAGATGTAATCGTTCTTCAGCCGCTGGGTATCCCAGGCGGTAAGGCCCGCGAACACCAGCACGCCGACCACCGATACGATGAACTGCAGCATGGAACTCGCGAGGAAGATATTGACCAGGCTCGCGATGATGACGCCGAACAGCCCCATGATCAGGAATGATCCCATGCCGCTCATGTCACGCCGGGTGGTGTAGCCGTAAAGGCTGAGTGCGCCGAACGACGCCGCGGTGATGAAGAACACCCGCACGATCGAGGTGTGCGTATACACCAGGAAGATCGACGACAGCGAAACGCCCATCAGCGCCGAGAACACCCAGAACAGCATCTGGGCCGTCGCAGGCCGCAGCCGGTTGATGCCGGCCGAGATAACGAACACCATTGCCAGCGGCGCCAGCATGAACAGCCATTTCAGGGGGCTGACGAACATCGCGTAGCCGAACGGCGTCAGGAAGGCATT
>JAJYAH010000708.1 GCA_021779635.1 Pseudomonadota bacterium
GCTGGGTGCGGCTACGCGATGCTGGGGGAGCGGATATGCACGCGCCCCACCAGCATGTGGCAAGCTCGTCGCTATGTTTGAGGCAACGGAGATCGGTGCAAATGGACAATTATCCAATCCGCCCCGCGTTTGGCGACGACGAAAGTTACCCGCCCTTTGGCAGTTATCGGTTGCCCGTCCCTCGTGCCGGTGAGGGTATCGAACCCTGCGATGACGACCGTGTTGTGGTCGACCAGCAGGGCTTCTGAACTGTCGAGCGCGGCGGTACGGGGCGCATTGAAAGCCTTTAGCGCGGCTTCAAAGTATTTGCGGATTTCCTCCGGCTTTGTCAGCACGACCTTTCCCAAGGTCCCAATCATCAAGGCGTCGGGCGCGTAGAGTTTGACGATTGCGTCCACGTCACCATCACTGAACGCTTTGCTCCAATTGGCAACGACCTGTTGGGCATCCTCTTTCGGCCCTGCGTGAGCCAACGCGACCGAAGCCACCATTATGACTGCTGCTAGAAAATATCGCATACAAACCCCCATTAAAGGAAAAGAACGTACAAATGGGCAAGCGCCGGGGCAATAGAGCTATGTTTGATAAAATGGCGGGTCGACGGTCAGCCGCAGCTTCCCGAAGCTGAGGCTCGCCTCGAACGGTAACTATTTTTATTTGATGGGAGAGGTATATGGGTCCCTAGGTCCCCCGGTTTCTGTCGCCATCGATAGTATTGTGCTTGGCAAAAATTCCTTTTGGCAAAAATTCCTTGTTGTTGCGCTAACATAAGCGGAGCAAGCCACGGGCCTGTTGCTTCTGGAAAAGTAATGGCCACTTTGGTTTGGCAGTTGGCCGGCGGGCTTTCGAGAAGCAGGAATGCAGGCCGGCATCTGGATAGATACAGTGATCGCGTTGCGGCAGTTACAGATGGCGCCGGCAACGGTCGATTTAGTTTCAGTTGGCCTGCTGACATTTTGAAGGCACTTGAGGACGGTTCTATCGACGCAGCTCTTGTTTCAGAAAAATCGGCCGTGGCCGCCGTGAAGTTTATTCACCGGCCCGAAAATCGGAGTGCTGCCATCCATGCTCTGGCAACCGCCTTGAAAACAACTGATGGAGAAGCCGAGCAGCATTATGGTGAATTGCGAGGTATCCCGGAGTACCCGAAGCCTTCGCTTGAGACGCTTAAGGCGATGCAAATGATAATGTCCTACAACGAACTTGACGTTCTAAAGGTCAAGATAAAGGACATTTTGGACGACAAGTTCCTTATTCATCTAGGTGGAGAACGCTGATGCTGCAGGAGCGCCCAGAATTTTGTCTGGGCATTCCTTGATCCAACGGAGGCCCGCCGGCGAGCTTTGAAATAGCAAATTCAGCGAGGTACGTCGCAGCAAGCTTAGGGCAACAATAGACGTCCAAAGACTCAAACCGCTTGATCAATGCGCTCGCCAGACGAGGAACTTGGCATCGTTCTTGGCGATCGGAGCAAGCTGCTGCGCCCGACTTCCGAGCTTGATGCTGTGGGAAGCAAGCTCTCCAATTGATAACTGCCGTTTTTTTGTGAATCTGCGAGCCTTTCCGGAAGGCCTTTATTAAGTAATTGCGCGAAGTCTAGCGATAGGATGGGCTTTGCGAAATTCCAAGGCGCATGGCATCGAGCGGTGCGTCCATGGACAGTTCCGTGAGCTCATAGGCGCGGCGGAAATCGTCCATGTGCTTATGCATCCATGACCGGGCCTTGGCCGCGTCCTTTGCCTTCAGGCAATTGAAGATGTGCCGATGCGCCTCCAGCACGCGCCGATAAGTCTTGAGTCTCGGGAGGATGATTTGGCCGGTCGGGATGAACAGCGAGGTCACCGGCTCGTGCGCCAGGACCAGCACGCGGTTGCCGGAGATGTTAGCTAACGTCTCATGGAATGTACGGTCGAGCTGAACGAATGAATCGAGGTCGGCATCGGCGCCGCTTTCAAAATGTTCGACATTGGCTTCCATTGCGGCGAGATTTGCGGAAAGTTCGGCGAGGGCGGCTTCATCGACGTGGCGCGCGGCGCTTTCGGCGATCGCTGGTTCTAGCACCATCGATACCGACCACAATTCACGGAAAGTCACCGAATGGAGGATCAGTGCGCGGCTCGCCGACGAGGCGAGATCAAGATAGTGCGGCACGGAGATGCGCGGGCGCTTGCCGCCATCGCGCTCGACGAGTCCGCTCTGCTCGAGAAGCCTGATGCCTTCGCGCACGGTCGAGCGGTTGACGCCGAACTGCTCTGCGAGCTGCAGCTCAGCCGGAAGCGGATCGCCAACCCGTAGCCGACCCGTCAGGATCTCGCGCTCGATCGCATCATAGACCAGCCGGTAGGCTGGTGCGCGCTCAATCCGGCTGAATTCGTGTTCCTGCACGGAGACCCTCTCCTCCAGCGGCTTCAACCACGACCGGTGTCACTTGACGGCTGGATGTTGAATGATACTCTTTTCGCAATTGTCCGACAAACGGACTGTTGGCTAGTCAGGCCATTTTTTTCGGGGATGGAAATGGAGGGAGAAGTAAACGTCGAGCTCGGGTGGTACGGCAGGTGGGCGAAGCTCACCTTGGCGCGGGCCGACAAGCTTAATCCCTTGGATTGGCGGACCGTTCGGGAGCTTAAGGCGGCGGTGGCAGCCATCGAGGCCAAGCCGGACATTTACGCGGTGATCCTCACCGGGCGCGGCCGCAGTTTCTCTGCCGGCGGCGACCTCGACGGTTACATCGATCTATATCGGAATCCGGATAGGTTCGCGGCCTTCCTTAAGGACTTCTTCGAAACGCTCAACGCCATCGAGGCGTCGAGTAAGATCTATATCGCTGCCGTCAACGGCGCCTGCGTCGCTGGCGGTCTCGAACTGCTGCTTGCATGCGATCTGGCCATCGCCGCGGCCTCGGCGAAGATCGGCGACGGCCACCTGAATTTCGGCCAGCTTCCCGGCGCTGGTGGATCGCAGCGATTGCCGCGCGCGGTAGGCCTCCTGCGCGCCAAGCATCTGATGCTCACCGGCTTGCTCTTGAGTGCCGCCGAAGCGAAAGACATTGGCCTTGTCAACGACGTTGTGCCGGACGGCGAGCTTGACTCGGCTGCCACCGCGCTCGTCGAGCGGCTCGGCGAGAAGAGCCGCGTCGGTCTGCGCGGCGCCAAGCACCTCGCTAATCTCACGCTTACCACCGATCTCGCCGCAGGCTTGCGGCAGGAGATCGACTTTGTTCATCGCTACGCCACCACCGAACCGGACGCGACCGAAGGGCTGATGGCCTTCAAGGAAAAGCGCAAACCGGTCTTCGCACACTGAACCAGGGATTTGCAGGTCCATGTACGCACTGCGGGATAAATACGCGATCGCCGGCATCGGCTGGACTGACTACTCGAAGAAGTCGGGCCGGACAGTGCGCAGCCTCGCCTCGGAAGCCTGTCTGAAGGCGATCGAAGATGCTGGGCTGAAGGTCTCCGACATTGATGGTTTCGTCAGCTTCAATTTCAACGACTCTGTGCCGGCGATCTCCGTGGCCACCGAAATTGGCGTCCCGGCAGCGCGCTACGCCAACGATTTTCTCAGTGGTGGCAATGCTGCCAACATGATCGTACTCACGGCCGCCGCAGTGATCGAGGCGGGCCTTGCCGAAACTGTGCTGTGCTATCGAGCGATGAACGGACGTTCCGGTTTTCGTCTCGGCGGCGGCCGTGATCTCGCCGCCCATGGTATCACGCAATTCACCGCGCCATTTGGCTGGATCACTTATCCGCAGGCGATGGCCATGTGGTGCCGCCGGCATATGATCGAATACGGCACCAATGCCGAGCAGCTCGGTGAGATCGCCGTCACTTTCCGCAAGAATGCCGAAGACAACGAGCGCGCGATGCAGCGCGAGCCGATCAGCATGGACGACTACATGGTCTCGCGGATGATTGTAGAGCCGTTTCGCATGCTCGATATCTGCCTGGAAACCGATGGCGCCTGCGCCGTACTCGTCACCTCGGCAGAACGTGCGCGCGACATGAAGCGCAAGCCGGTGTACATCTCCGGCGGCGCCTACGGCGGCGGCCCTGATCAGGGCGAGGATCTGTTCGACGCGATCCGCTGGCCCGACCATTCGCACAATTATGCGAAGTACATCGCCGACGATTTATGGCGCAGTGCTGGAATGGGACCCGGCGATATTGACATTGCCCAAATCTATGACTGTTTCACCTACAGCATC
>JAJYAH010000709.1 GCA_021779635.1 Pseudomonadota bacterium
GAGAACATGGCCCATCCGGTCCAGCACGAAACTGAACACGATCTCGGCGCTCTTCTGCGCGCGCTCCGCAGGATAGCGCTTGTGCCGGTCCAGATGGGCGACCAGCTCCTTCTGCCAGGTAGCGCGCAGCCGCTGTACGCTCGCACCGGTACCCTGCGCTGGCGCCACCGAACGCGTCCCCTCCGGAATGGCTTCCGAACTGGGTGTCGCGGTTGCCTCTGCGGCGACCGACTCCACCGACGCGGACGTCTGTACCTCGGCGATTTTTGAATCGTCTTCCTTCGGCTTGTTCGCGCTGTTCGGCGCCACCTCACGATCGGGATCGTCGCTCTCGGTCGGAACGTCTTTTGGAAGCTCGCTCTCCTTGACCTCGGCCTTCTGCTCGGCGAGCGCGGGCGAGGCCACCGAAGCCTCCGCGTCGGGCCCCGGCGGCAGGTCGGTCGGTTCAAGATGGGGCGACGTCATTTCGAGTCCGATCTCGATCGCCGGCGTGCCGGAGGCGTCGTCGGGTTCGACGCCGCGCAGATGCGCCACGGCCAGCGCGGCGCCACCGACATGCAGCATGAGCGCACCCATTGCCGCGAAAATCCACAGCCGCCGCGAAGATTTTGGTTCGGTATCGAAGTCGGGCATCGCGATATATCAGCCACTCAGGGCTTGAGAATTCAGGGCTCGGATCTAGGGCCTGGCGCTTTCAGGAGCCGAAGGCGGAACCGCGGCTTCCGGAACGCCTTCCAGCGCGACCAGCTTGATCTTGGCGTAGCCGCCCGCGCGCAGGATTTCCAGAACATCCATCAGTTCGCCGTAGGGTACCGCGCGATCGGCGCGCAGGAAAATAAAGCGATCCTTGCTGCTGTCCGCCATCGCGTCGAGCGTGCGAACGAGATCGGCGCGCTTGACGGGGTTTTCTCCGATCGCCACCGCGAGATCGGGCTTGATGCTGACATAGGTTGGCTTGTCCGGCTTCTTCTGTGGCGTCGCGGTTGACGACGGCAGGTCGATCGGTAGATCGACGGTCGACAGCGGAGCTGCCACCATGAAGATGATCAGGAGGACGAGGATGACGTCGATGAAAGGCGTGACGTTGATTTCGTGCGTCTCCGCGAAATCGGCGTCGTCGTCGATATCCGTCTCTGTAATCGAAGTGCCCATCGCCTACTCCGCGGCGCGCGAACTGACATGGGTACGATCGAGATCGCGCGACAACAAGCGCGCCGCCGCCCCCGACGACCGGCCGACCAGTTCGAGATAGCCTTTCGTCATCCGCGCGAAATGATTGTAGATGATGACGGCTGGAATGGCCGCGACGAGGCCCATTGCGGTCGCGAGCAGCGCTTCGGCGATGCCAGGCGCGACGACGGCGAGATTCGTGGTCTGGGATTTCGAAATACCGATAAAGCTGTTCATGATGCCCCACACCGTGCCGAACAGCCCGACGAACGGCGACGTCGCACCGATGGTTGCAAGCAGTCCCATGCCGAGCCGGATCCGACGCGATTCCGCGCGCAAGATCTCGGCGAAGCTCGACGCCGCGCGTTCCTTGATACCGGCGTCGCTGGAAATTCCCGCTGACAGCCGCGCCTCGCGCATCGCCGCCGCCAGAAGCGACGACAATATGCCGTCGTTTGCGCCGAGTGCGAATTGCGCCTCCGCCAGCGATCTTGCCTCGCTGATCTTGCCGAGCGCATTGCGCAGCTTGCGCAGGACGAGCGACAGCTCGATCATTTTCGCGATGAAAATGGTCCACGTTACCAGCGAGGCAAAAGCGAGGCCGATCATCACGGCCTTCACCAGGATATCGGCCGACAGGAACATCGACCATGGTGACAACTCGTGCAGCGCAGCGACCGTCGATCTCGGCGGTCGGCTGGCGCCGTCTGCCGGTGCTGCCGGAGCATCCGCCACCGCGGCCGGCTGAACAGCTGCCGGCTGAACAGCAGCCGGCGTTGGAGGAACCGCCTGCGACGGAACAAGCTGGGACGGCGATGACACTGGCGCCTGCTGCGCGGCCGGCACCATCTTTTGCTGCGCCAACGAAGGCTGCGCCATCGGCAGCATCGCCAACGCGAAGATCAGGCCATGGATCGATCGAAAACGTGATGTGTACATATTGGACTCAGCCGCAGAATGAGTGTCGTGACGGATACCGGTCAATTTGACCGTTTCAGGGTCATCTCGCCCACTTCGCTCCATCGAGCTTTGAACTGCCTTGATCAAGATCGAAGACCAGGCCGCGGGGCTTGGGTATCCCATATAATGCTCTGCGTTGGGAAAAAAGCGCAAGGCCCCGCACGGCGCCTTACCGTAACGTTACCTAATCGTAAGGTTGGGATCGTTCTAAATCAGCGTTGATTGCGCTTGACGGACGACCGCGCCACTAAACGCATCTGAAAATGCGCGGGCCACCGCGATGAGATGAGCCGCCGAGACGACGAGTTCACTTCGCCGCGACATTGCCGGAAGGATCGGCGAAGGTTTTGATGCGCTCCTTGATGTCTCTCAGCGTATTGAGGCTGGTTTCGACCGCCGCGGCCGGAACGCCCTGAAGCACATCGGTTGCAATGGAATCGCGCAAACCGTTGAGATCATCTGCGAGCTGGCGACCGCGCACCGTGAGGAACAGGCGGTTGGCCCGGCGATCCCGGGGGTCGTGCCGGCGCTCGACAAGACCGTGTTCAACCAGCCGGTCGAGCAGGCGCACCAGCGAAATCGGTTGCAATTCGAGCACATCGGCCAAATCGACCTGGGATAGTCCCTCCTGTTCGCGCAACCGGAACAAGACAATCCACTGGGCACGCGTCGTACCGCGGCCCCTGGCGCGGTGATCGATATAGTTGCGCAAAAGGCGCGAACTTTCGACAAGTTGCGTAATTAACTGCTTTTTCAGATCGAGAGACATGCGTTCCACGATCCCCGGATTGCGAATTGTTTTAGGATTTTCAAGTTGTAGTGTGTTTACACATTAAGTGCACGCATATTATATTTGGAATCCCTATGAACCCTTTGGAAGAACCGCTACTAATTATTTTTTGAATCTGCAGGCCAACATGAACAAGTCGCGGACAACGCGTTGGATTTTGCTGGTCTTGGCCGCCGCTGCGCTGGGCTATTTCGGCTGGCATCGATTCCACGGCGAGAGCCGGACGACCGCCGCAAACAGCGCGAAAAATGCGCCCCGCGCGGTCCGGGTCACCGTCGCCCCGGTCGAGAAAGCCGACTTTCCGGTCTATCTGACCGGACTGGGCACCGTTCAAGCCTTTAACACCGTCGTCGTGCGTTCCCGTGTCGACGGCCAGATTGACAAGATCGCGTTCAAGGAAGGCCAATTGGTCAATCAGGGCGATCTGCTTGCCGAGATCGATCCGCGCCCATACCAGGCGACGCTCGATCAGGCCAAGGCCAAAAAGGAGCAGGACGAGGCCAATCTGGCAAATACCAATCTGGATCTGCAGCGCTATATCAAGCTCGGCGAGTTCGCGACCCGGCAGCAGCTGGACACCCAGCGCTCCACGGTCTCGCAATTGACCGCGCAGATCGCGGCCGACGCCGCAGCCATCGCCAACGCCGCAACCCAACTCGACTATACCGCCATCAAGGCGCCGATCTCCGGTGTCGTCGGCTTGCGTCAGGTCGACATCGGCAACATCGTCAACGCTGCGACCCAGACCGGGATTGTCACGATCACCCAGATCGAGCCGATTGCCGTCATTTTCACCGCGCCGGAAGAACAATTGCCTTATATCAATGAGGCGCAGGCCATTGCCTCGCTCAAGACCATTGCGATCACGACCGACGGCAAGAAACCTTTGGCGGAAGGAACTCTGGCGGTGGTCAACAATCAGGTCGATACCACCAGCGGCACCATCCGGCTCAAGGCCGTATTCGAGAACAAGGACCACGCGTTGTGGCCCGGCCAGTCGGTTTCGACGCGGCTCCTGGTGCAGACGCTCAAGGGCGCCACCGTGATTCCAGACGACGCGATCCAGCACGGCACCGACGGCCTCTATGCCTTTATCG
Source organism: Pseudomonadota bacterium (assembly GCA_021779635.1). The sequence goes on from JAJYAH010000709.1 coordinate 4,018, forward strand.
TCAGCCAGGACAACAAGGCTGAACTGCGCAAGATCAAGGTCAGCCAGTCGATCGACGGACGGTCGGTGGTCGAGCAAGGTCTGTCACCCGGACAGCAGGTCATCACGTCGGGCCAGTTCAAGGTTCAGCCCGTAACCCTCGTCAGCACGCCTGTGGCGAGTTCGGATCCGGCGCAACCCAAGGTCCGGCAGGAAT
>JAJYAH010000710.1 GCA_021779635.1 Pseudomonadota bacterium
TATCCTGATAGCGGAATATCTGAAGATTATGCGACGGTTGGAGGCCAGCGAAACGCATCGGTCTTGCCAATATTTTTTATGTCAGCATGACATGATGACAATCAATTGCTCCGTCGGATTGATTCCTGCTCGCGTACGTGGACTTGGATTCCATTGTCGTTGGGTCAACTGAAGTTTCATCCCGCAACAATACCCGTCGCTGACTGCGACTCTTATCGGTATCGATTCATAAATGTTATGGGTCGTCTGCGTTTCGACAAAAGATTGACCCGCCCTTGTATCGACGCGCCAAGAATCACCGGTGGGCAACTATTGGTCGATAAAATTTGAAAGCGTTTGATCCAGATCAAACAAATATACGGGATGCACTTCGACCTTGAATCCGTGGCACTCGATAGCGAAATACGGCAAATCAAGGAAAATTAATACTAATTTAGGGCGGTGGAATGAGCTTAGGCACAACTTAGAAATCGACGCAGGGGAATCGAGACGTCGGGGCCCGGATGCGCGAGCAGGATTCAGGGAGTGTTTGATGGCCCGAACCACGATCAAGCCGACCGGCATAGAATGTCCGCTTGGCGAAGAGGAGTTGATCGTCTCCAAGACAAATCTCAAGGGCCACATCTCCTATGCCAACGATGTATTTCTGCGGCTGTCGAAATATCCGCCGAAGGAAGTGCTTGGTGCGCCACATAGCTTGATCCGGCATCCGGATATGCCGCGTTGCATCTTCAAGCTGCTCTGGGACACCATTGAGGCAAAGAAGGAAATCTTTGCCTATGTGTTGAATATGGCCGCCGATGGCGATCACTACTGGGTGTTTGCCCACGTTACCCCCACGCTGGATGCGCAGCAAAACGTCGTCGGTTTCCATTCCAACCGGCGCAAGCCGAATCCCGACCAGGTCGAGAAGGTAAAGACTCTATATGCGGCGCTGAAGACCGAAGAGACCCGGCACGATAATCGCAAGGACGGCATGTTGCGCGGTTATGAAATGTTGATGGGTGACCTCAGAGCCAAGGGAATCGACTATGATGAATTTGTCTTCGCTATCTGAAGCGAAACTTTCGATTGCGGTCGCCGGGGGCGCTCTTGTCGTCGTTGGCGCCGCGCGCCTTCTCCTCGGAGCGTCCGCGGCCCCATGGGACACGGGAGTTGAAGTCGTGGTTGTCGGATCGCTCCTTGGCGCGGCCGCATGGTTGGTACGGCGCGCCGATTTGACCATCCGTGAGGTTTCAGCTGTCTGCAAGCGTGCGCGACATGGCGATCTCGAGGGCCGCATCCTGGGCGCGCGCGAGCGCGGTGGTCTTGGCGAGATCCAAGCTGCGGTCAATGACATGCTCGATATTATCGATGCGTATGTCCGCGAATCGTCTGCCTCGATGGAATATGTCAGCCACGGCAAGTGCTTCCGCAAGGTTTTGGTGCGTGGACTGCCTGGTTCGTTCCGACGCGGCGCAACGATCATCAACGCTGGGACCGACGCCATGGACCGCAAAGTGGGCGATCTGGCCCGCGTGGCGCAGACTTTTGGTGCCAGCATGGACAACGTTGCAAAAACATTGGCGGTGGCAGCTACCGACCTTGGGTCGGACGCCGATCAAATGGCTGCCGCGGCGGAGGAAACCAGCCGCCAGTCGACAGGCGTCGCAGCGGCCTCCGAGCAAGCATCCACCAACGTGCAGACTGTGGCGAGTGCCGCCGAGCAATTGTCGGCATCGATTGCCGAAATCTCGCGGCAGGTTAGCCGATCGTCCAGCAGCACGAGTCGGGCCGTCGAAGAGGCAAATCGAACAAACGACCAGATCAGGAACCTGGCCGAAGCGGCCCGGCGGATCGGCGATGTCGTAAAACTCATCACCGGTGTCGCAGGACAGACCAACCTGCTCGCACTAAATGCCACGATCGAGGCGGCACGCGCCGGCGAAGCGGGCCGGGGCTTTGCCGTGGTGGCGTCGGAGGTAAAGAACCTTGCCAATCAGACAGCAAAGGCGACAGAGGAAATCAGTACCAAGATTGCCGAAATGCAGGCGACCACCGAGCAGTCGGTAGAGGCGGTGCAAGCCATCGGCCGGACGATCGGTGAGATGAACGAGGTCTCCACCTCGATAGCGTCGGCGATCGAGGAACAGGGGGCGGCGACGCAAGAAATCGCCCGCAACGTGCAGGAGGCTTCTGCCGGTACGTCCGAAGTGTCTTCAAACGTCGCAGGAATCAGTCAGGCGGCGGATGACACAGGTCGGCTTGCATCGCGTGTGAGCAACGCATCTGGAATTATCAGTGGCGAGGTGGATACGCTGCGATCCGAGGTGGAAAAGTTCCTGCTCGGTTTGAAGGCATCCTGAGAATCCGATAGCGATCTATTGGCGTCATTGAGCTGCTGCTGAACCATCAACGATCATCCTTGGATGACCGTCTGAAACAGACTTATCCTAACCGCGCGGCACAGGTACGGCACTTAGCTCGGATGTATAAGAGGTGGCAGGTTCGGCGCAAGCGGCCCCGCGGTGCTTGTTGCCGTAGCGATCGAGGCGTATCGACCCCAAGTTGCATCGCGTCCTTCAGATTCCACGCACGGGACACCTCGATTACGCTGCCATCAATGCCCCATGCCGGGCATTACGGTGCCGTTGTAGATATCGGGATTTTGCGCACCTTCCACGATTAGAAGACCGGCAAGTCCTCTCTCTACACGGGCCAGCGCATGATCAACGATCGTGTAGTTTCCCGGGACGTGAAGCTTGAATTCAGTAATCACGGCGCCGCCGGGCGGTACTGTGACGGTCTGAATCCCCTCCAGCGGCGCGGTCGTGAGACTGCCAAGATTGTATACCTTGTCGAATATCTCCCCGATCACATGGAAAGACGACGTAAAATTTGGACCGCCTACGCCGAAAAAAAGTCTTACTGTTTCGCCGACCTTGGCATGCAAAGGATGGAGTTTCGATATCGCGCCCACCGAACCATTGAAGACGAAATATTCGGGGCGCTCGTTCAACAGTTTTTCGACGCTGAACTCCTGGCCTCCGTGTTGGCCAAATGCGGCTTCTGTATAGATTTCGCCTTGCATGACATAAAATTCGTGATCAACCGGAGCAAGACCCGCTTCGGGTTCAACCAAAATCAATCCATACATTCCGTTTGCGATATGCTCGGCCACCATCGGCGTCGCGCAGTGGTAGACGTAAAGACCGGGAATGAGAGCCTTGAAGGTCATTGACTTTTCGTCTCCGGGGTCGACCTGCAGGGCTGCGGCGCCGCCTCCGGGTCCAGTCGCAGCATGAAAATCCACCGAGTGGATCATGTTGCTGTCGGCTGAATTCTTCAGATGGACATCGACGGTGTCGCCAACGCGGACGCGCACGAACGGCCCGGGAACCTTGCCATTGAAAGTCCAGTAGCCGAATGTGGTCGATTCCGCGAGCCGGCCTTCCAGTTCGACGGTGAACAGATCAAGCCTAACGGTCTTTGGATCTCGCTTGCCGATCGGTGGAGGAAGATCAGTGGGTTCTCGTGAAATGTCCGCTTGGACAAGCGTCTGTGCCGCAAGCGTGGGCGTCACGAGAAACTGGCCCTGCATACCCGCCAACCGGTGGCCGGGAACGCTACAGAAATAGACGAAGTCTCCGGCTTTTGTCGCACGAAAAACGATAGTCGTGCTGGCACCCTTGCCGTTCACGCGCGGCGACTTCGCGTCCTGATCGGGAAACACGATGTCATGTTCGGTGCCCTCGCCGTTGATCAAGGTGAGCTGCACCACTTGTCCTTCAGCCGCGGTCAGAATCGGGTTCGCTTTCCCGTCGATAAAACCGCCAACCCCAAGAAAGACCATTTTTCCTTCGGCAATTCCTGTGCGCAATGTGTACTTCGCGTCCAACAAATAGGCCGCATCGCCGCCTGATTTAGATTGCGCGGCATCGGGCTCGGGAGCGACCTTTTGGTTAGCGGAATTGGACGGCGCGGGAGCGTTCGCAGTCGCCCCAGGCGGTGAGGTCGAGGTCGCCAAAAACGCGATCACGTCCTTGCGGTCGTGGTCGGTCTTGAGACCTGGAAATGGCATCCGATTACCTGGAACTACTTTCGCAGGATCCGCCAGATAGGCATCGAGGGTAGACGGATCCCACGTGGTACCGTCGGCAAAGACCACCTGCTCAATGCGCGCGGCGGGGTCAACAAACCAGTCCGACAATACCAACTGA
>JAJYAH010000052.1 GCA_021779635.1 Pseudomonadota bacterium
CACGCGCAACTTCACGGATCTCCAGCTCGCCAGGATGCAGAACGGCATCCAGGCGGTTGTCAGGATCACGAAAGGCAGCGAAATGCCGTCGACACCCATGTGATAGGTGATGCCGCTGGCGAGCCAGGACGCCTTTTCGACGAACTGGAAATCCGGCTGTGCAGGATCGAAGCGCCAAATCAGGATCAGCGACACGGCGAAGGTGATCAGCGTGGTCCACAGCGCGATCCAGCGCGCATTGCCGCTGGCGGCCTCGTCGTCGCCGCGGCTGATGTAAATCAAGAGCGCACCGACCACCGGCAGGAAGGTTACGACGGAGAGAATCGGCCAGGTTGTCATCACTGGCCTCCCACGCCGAACATGAACCAGGTGATCAATCCTGCGACGCCGATCAGCATCGCGAAGGCGTAGTGATAGAGATAGCCGGTCTGCAGCTTGACGACGTTGCGGGTAACATCAAGCACCCGCGCCGACACCCCGTCGGGGCCGAAGCCGTCGATTATATAGCCGTCGCCGTACTTCCAGAGAAAGCGGCCGAGCCACTTGGTGGGACGGACAAAGATCAGGTCGTACAGCTCGTCGAAATACCATTTGTTGAGCAGGAACTGGTAGAGCATCTGGTGCTGTTGGGCGAGCGCGACGGGCATATATGGCCGGCGGATATAGAACACGTAGGACACATAGGCGCCGATTGCCATCAACACCGTCGGCAAGACCTTTATCCACTCCGGGATGGTTTCCATGTCCTCGATGATATGTGGATGCATCTTCAACGACTCGCGGAAGAACTCGTCCACGCTGTTGCCGGCGAACAATTCCTTGAACGGGAAGCCGGCGAAGATTGATCCAGCCGCCAGAACGCCGATCGGAATCAGCATCCATATCGGACTTTCATGCGCGGCCTCGTAATGCGCCTGGTCGTGCGGCTCGCCGAAGAAGGTCTTGAACACCAGCCGCCAGGAGTAGAACGAGGTCAGTCCTGCCGCGATCACCGTCATCAGGAAGCCATAAAACGCCAACGGATTGTGCGAGACGAAAGCGGATTCGATGATCGCATCCTTGGAAAAATAACCGGCGAAAAATGGAAATCCGGTCAAGGCCAGCGTGCCGATGCACATGACGAAGAACGTGAAGGGAATCTTGCGCCACAGCCCGCCCATGTTGCGGATATCCTGCTCGTGGTGCATCGCATAGATCACCGAGCCCGAGCCGAGGAACAGCAGCGCCTTGAAGAAGGCATGGGTGAACAGATGGAACATGCCGACGGAATAGGCTCCCGCCCCCATCGCCACAAACATGTAGCCGAGCTGCGAACAGGTCGAATACGCCACGATGCGCTTGATGTCGTTCTGCACAAGGCCGACGGTCGCCGCGAAGAATGCGGTCGTGGCACCAAAGAACATCACCACCGCCTGCGCATTCGGCGCGAGCTCAAACAACGGCGATAACCGCGCCACCATGAAGACACCCGCGGTGACCATGGTCGCAGCGTGGATCAATGCCGAAACCGGCGTCGGGCCTTCCATGGCGTCCGGCAACCAGGTATGCAGCAGGAACTGGGCCGACTTGCCCATCGCGCCCATGAACAGCAGCAGGCAGGTCAGCGTCAGCGCATCGGCATGCCAGCCGAAGAAGTCGATGGTCTTGCCGGTCAGGCCCGGCGCGCCTGCGAAGATCGTTTCAAAATCGATCGAACCGATCAGCATGAAGATCGAAAAAATTCCCAGAGCAAAGCCGAAATCGCCTACGCGATTGACCACGAAGGCCTTGATCGCGGCGGCGTTTGCGGACGGCTTCTGGTACCAGAATCCGATCAGGAGATAGCTTGCGAGGCCGACGCCCTCCCAGCCGAAGAACAGCTGCACCAGATTGTCCGCGGTCACCAGCATCAGCATCGCGAAGGTGAACAGCGACAGATAGGCAAAGAACCGCGGCCGGTACGGGTCTTCGTCCATGTAGCCGATCGAATAGAGATGCACCAGCGACGACACGGTGTTGACCACGACCAGCATGACGGCGGTCAGCGTATCGACCCGCAGTGACCAGTTGACCTGCAGATCGCCGGACGTGATCCACGGGAATAGCGCGACCCTGACGTCGTGATGCATGAAGCCGACATCGACGAATGCGAACCAGGAAAATGCCGCCGCAACCAGCAACAGCCCGGTGGTGATCAACTCGGCCGCGCGCGATCCCGCCGCCGCCGGTTCGACCACATGATCGTCGTGACCGTCGGCTGCGTGATCGTCATGCGCGTCTGAGGCATGGGCATCCGACGCGTGCGCATCGTCGTGATGCTCGACCGTGTCGCCGCTCGGATTGCGCGCATGCGCGCCGAATATCGAGATCAGACCCGCGAGTATTGCGCCGATCAGCGGCAGAAAGACGATTGCCTGGATCATTGACGCGTTAACCCTTCATCAGATTGACGTCTTCAACCGCGATCGAGCCGCGGTTGCGGAAGTACACCACCAGCACCGCCAGACCGATCGCGGCTTCGGCTGCAGCCACCGTCAGCACCAGCAGCGCGAACACCTGGCCGACGATGTCGCCGAGGAAGGTCGAGAACGCCACCAGGTTGATATTGACCGCCAGCAAGATCAGTTCGATCGACATCAGGATGACGATGATGTTTTTCCGGTTGAGGAAAATGCCGAGAATGCCCGTCGTGAACAGGATTGCGCCGACCGCAAGATAATGTCCGAGACCGATCGTCATTGCACCCACTCCGGCGCGTCCGCGTCCTGCAGGCCCTGCCCCGACGCTACCTTTCGCACGCTCATCGCCAATTGCGGCGTGCGCGCATTCTGTACGTTGATATTTTGCCGCTTGACGCTGGCCTTGTGGCGCAGGGTGAGCACGATGGCGCCGATCATCGCGACCAGCAGCACCATGCCAGCGATCTGGAAGTAGTGAATGTACTTGGTATAGAGCACGAGGCCGAGCGCCTCGGTGTTGCTGACATTGGCCGGGATCGCCGATGTAATCGATTTGACGGCGCCCGGATTGATGACCCAGCCGCCTCCGACCAGCAGCAATTCGGCGAGAAATATCGCACCGATCACCAGGCCGATCGGCAAATAGTCGCTGAAACCTTCGCGCAGTTCGGTGAAATCGACGTCGAGCATCATGATCACAAACAGGAACAGCACCGCGACCGCGCCGACATAGACCACCACCAGGATCATCGCCAGGAATTCCGCGCCCATCAGCACGAACAGGCCGGACGCGTTGACGAATGCCAGGATCAGGAACAGCACGGAATGCACGGGATTGCGCGACACAATCACCATCACCGCCGATGCGACGCAGATGCCGGCGAACAGATAGAAGAACAGTGCGGGGAGGATCATGCCCTCACCTCACCGGTACGGCGCATCGAGTTCGATGGATTTTGCAAGCTCGCGCTCCCAGCGGTCGCCGTTGGCGAGAAGTTTCGCCTTGTCATAGTAAAGTTCCTCGCGGGTCTCGGCCGCGAATTCGAAATTCGGCCCCTCAACGATGGCATCGACCGGGCAAGCTTCCTGGCACAGACCGCAATAGATGCATTTCACCATGTCGATGTCGTAGCGCACGGTGCGGCGGGTGCCGTCGTTGCGGCGCGGGCCGGCCTCGATGGTGATCGCCTGCGCGGGACAAATCGCCTCGCACAGCTTGCAGGCGATGCAGCGTTCCTCGCCATTGGGATAGCGGCGCAAGGCATGCTCGCCCCGGAAGCGCGGCGAGATCGGCCCCTTCTCGAACGGATAGTTCAGCGTCGGCTTCGGCTTGAAGAAGTAGCGCATGGCGAGAAAGAACGCCGACACGAATTCGGACAGCAGAAGCGAGCGGGCTGTGGCGTTGGCATTGACACTCATAGCGACCTCATTTCGGCGCGATTCCGGCGAATTGCAGCACGCCGGCGACGATCACCACCATCGCCAGCGACAGCGGCAGGAACACCTTCCAGCCGAGACGCATCAACTGGTCGTAGCGGTAGCGCGGCACGATCGCCTTCGCCATCGCAAACATGAAGAACATGAAAAATACCTTGAGCACGAACCAGATCACCCCGGGCACCCAGGTGAATGGCGGCAGCGCGACCGGCGGCAGCCAGCCGCCCATGAACAGGATCGCGGCCATCGCGCACATCGTGGTGATCGCGACGTATTCTCCGAGCATGAACAGCAGGTACGGCGTCGAGCCGTATTCGACCATGAAACCCGCCACCAGTTCGGATTCGGCTTCCACCAGGTCGAACGGCGGACGATTGGTTTCCGCCAGCGCCGAGACGTAGAAAACCACGAACATCGGAAACAGCGGCAGCCAGTACCAGTTCAGGAATGTCAGCCAGGGCAATCCGATCAGGCTTCCGAGACCGCGGGTGTTCTGCGCTTCGACCACCGCGGACAGATTGAGCGAGCCCGCGCAAAGCAAGACCGTGATGATGACGAAGCCGATCGAAACTTCGTAACTCACCATTTGTGCCGCGGAGCGCAAGGCGGCCAAAAACGGATATTTCGAGTTCGATGACCATCCGGCCATGATGATGCCGTAGATCGACAGCGACGAGATCGCAAAGATATAGAGCACCCCGACATTGATGTCCGAGATCACCCAGCCGAGATTCATCGGGATGACCGCCCAGGCCGCCAGCGCCAGCACGCAACTCACCAGCGGCGCCAGCAGGAACACGCCCTTGTTGGCGCCGGAGGGAATGATTGGCTCCTTCAGCACGAACTTCAAAAGATCGGCAAAGGATTGGAACAGGCCCCAGGGACCGACCACGTTGGGTCCGCGCCGGATCTGCACCGCCGCCCAGATCTTGCGATCGGCCAAAAGAATGTAGGCAATCGCGATCAGCAGCACCACGAGCAGCAACAGGCTCTGCGCGATCATGATGATCAGGGGCCACAGGGTGGTTGTCCAGAATTCAGCCATCAGGTCACGCTCATTCCGCTGCCGTCAGCATTTGTCCGGAGGCCAGACGGGAACATTCCGCCATGACCGCTGACGCGCGCGCGATCGGGTTGGTCAGGTAATAATCCTCAACGGAGGCCTTGAACGGCGCCTTCTCAAGACCGCCGCCCTTGCCCGCGAGCGTCCTGAGATCGGCGGCGTTGCCGGCTTCGATCTGGTCGACGCGCATCAGATGTGGCACGGCCTTGAAGATGGCCTGCCGCAAGGCCGCAAGCGAATCGTAAGGGAGCCGCTTGGCCATAACCTCCGACAGCGCACGAATAATCGCCCAGTCTTCCCGCGCATCCCCCGGCGGGAAGGCAGCGCGGTTGGCCATCTGCACCCGGCCTTCGGTGTTGACATAGAGGGCCTGCTTTTCGGTGTAAGCGGCGCCCGGCAGGATAACGTCGGCGCGATGCGCACCACGGTCGCCATGGGTGCCGATGTAAACCACGAAGGTGCCCTCGGCGGCCTTGACCTCATCGGCGCCGAGCAGGAACAGGACGTCGAGGGTCCCGAACGTCGTCATCTGGGCCACGCTCAGCCCGCCTGCATTCGGTGCGAAGCCGATATCGAGCGCGCCGACGCCCGAGGCCGTATCGTGCAGAACGCCAAAGCCGTTCCAGCCGTCCTTGACCGCGCCGAAATCCAGCGCAAGCTTTGCCGCAGCCGCCAGAACCGCGGCACCGTCATGCCGTGCGGCCACACCGGCGCCGACCAGCACAATCGGATTTTTCGCAGCCTTCAGCACATCCGCGAAGCTATGCTTGCCAGCGGCGAGTTCACTGAGCGAATCTGTGCCCGCGCCGAGATAGTCATACGCGTAGGTGAGATCCGCCTTGGCGCCGATCAGCCCGATCTTGAGCTGGCCGCTGCGCCAGCGCTTGCGGATGCGCGCGTTGAGCACGGCGGCTTCCTTGCGCGGGTTCGAGCCGATGATCAGCAATGCGTCGGCCTGCTCGATACCGGCAATGGTCGGATTGAAAATGTAGGAAGCGCGACCGGCGCTCGAATCGAAGGCGGCGCCGCCTTGGAGCGCCAGATTGACCGAGCCGCATTTGGCCAACAGGTCCTTGAGCGCGAACATCTCCTCGATCGCCGCGAGATCGCCTGCTATCGCGCCGATCCGTTTGCCGTCGATGCGGCTCGCTTTCGCGGCGATCGCAGTGAACGCTTCGGACCAAGACGCCGCGCGGAGCTGGCCATTCTCCCTGAGGTACGGACGGTCGAGCCGCTGCGTGCGCAGACCGTCGACGACGTGGCGGGTCTTGTCGGAAATCCACTCCTCATTCACCGCGTCGTTGATGCGGGGCAGAATTCGCATCACCTCGCGGCCGCGGGTATCGATCCGGATCGCCGATCCGACGCCGTCCATCACGTCGATCGACTGGGTTTTGCCAAGCTCCCAGGGCCGTGCTGCGAACGCATAGGGCTTCGAGGTCAGCGCGCCCACCGGGCAGATATCGACGAGGTTGCCCTGCAGTTCCGAGGTCAGCGCCGACTCCAGATAGGTGGTGATCTCCATGTCCTCGCCGCGGCCGGTCGCGCCCATCTCGGGCACGCCGCAAACCTCGGCGGCGAAGCGGACGCAGCGCGTGCACTGGATGCAACGGTTCATCGAGGTCTTGACCAGCGCGCCCAGGTATTTGTCCTCGACCGCGCGCTTGTTTTCGGCAAAGCGGCTGGTGTCGACGCCATAACCCATCGCCTGATCCTGCAGGTCGCACTCGCCGCCCTGGTCGCAGATCGGGCAATCCAGCGGATGGTTGATCAGCAGGAACTCCATCACGCCTTCGCGCGCCTTCTTCACCATCGGCGAACGCGTCGAGATTTCCGGCGGCTCGCCTTTGGGACCGGGACGGCAATCGCGAACGCCCCAGGCGCAGCTCGCCACCGGCTTCGGGCCGCCTTTCACTTCAACAAGGCACATCCGGCAATTGCCGGCGATCGACAACCGTTCATGATAGCAAAAGCGCGGAATTTCAGCACCCGCCGCCTCGCATGCCTGCAGCAACGTGTATTCCGCGGGAACATCGATCTCTTTGCCATCGACGATGAGTTTGGTCATTGCCTTAGGTCTTTCCGAGCTTGCAGTCCGGTGGTGTGACGCTGGCGGTCTGCAGGGACGCCTTTACCCATTGCTGGGTGTTCGAACTGTAGGTCGCCAGATAAGCCGGCTCGATGCTGTTCTTCTCGCATAGGAACGGCAGATGCGGCTTCAGATCGTAGTTACAGGAAGCCAGCCATTCGGGCCGGCCGGCAAACGCCGCGATCGCCTCCTCACAGGCATAGAGGAAATAAGAGACAAAACTCTCATATTGAACCCGCTCGTCGCGGCTGCCCTCCTTGATCGCGTCGTAGTTGGGCTGCGAGAATTTCGGATTCTTGAACGCCAGGTCGGTGTAACCGAGAAACGCCTGCCGCGCGCTGGCCGCCTGATTGTTGGCGCGGATTTCATTGATCTGGAACAGGATCGCCACAAAGCCGAGCAAGGCTACGCCCGCCTGCGCCATTTGCGCCAGCGTCCCGTATTTCTGCCACCACAAAATGCCCGGTTGCGCCATGGTCATTACTCCGCCGCGACCATGTGCGCGGGATCGAGAATGCCTGCATCATCGATATCCGCCTTGCGCGAATATTCGTCGATGCGCTCCTCGATCTCGTGACGGAAATGGGCGATCAGACCCTGGATCGGCCACGCCGCCGCGTCGCCAAGCGCGCAGATGGTGTGGCCCTCGACCTGCTTGGTGACTTCGAGCAACATATCGATCTCGCGCTTGTGGGCGCGGCCCTCGGCCATCCGGGTCAGCACCCGCCACATCCACCCGGTGCCCTCGCGGCACGGCGTGCACTGGCCGCAACTCTCGTGCTTGTAGAAATAAGAAATCCGCGCGATCGCGCGGATCAGATCGGTCGATTTGTCCATCACGATGACCGCGGCGGTGCCGAGGCCGGAGCGAAGTTTTCCGAGGCTGTCGAAATCCATCGGCGTATCGATGATCTGTTCGGCCGGCACCATCCGCACCGAAGAGCCGCCGGGAATCACCGCCTTGAGATTATCCCAGCCACCGCGGATACCGCCGCAATGACGCTCGATCAGTTCGCGGAACGGAATCCCCATCGCCTCTTCGACGTTGCAGGGCCGCTCGACATGACCGGAGATGCAGAACAGCTTGGTGCCGACATTGTTGGGCCGGCCGATACCGGCAAACCACGCCGCACCGCGCCTCAGGATATCCGGCGCGACCGCAATCGACTCGACGTTGTTGACGGTGGTCGGGCAGCCATAGAGACCGACATTGGCCGGGAACGGCGGCTTCAACCGCGGCATGCCCTTCTTGCCCTCGAGGCTTTCCAGTAGCGCGGTCTCCTCGCCGCAGATATAGGCGCCCGCGCCATGGGTCACATAAAGGTCGAACGGCCAGCCGTTGATGTTGTCCTTGCCGATCAGCTTGGCCTCATAGGCCTGATCGACCGCGGCCTGCAGGTGCTCGCGTTCCCGGATAAATTCGCCGCGCACGTAAATGTAGCAGGCATGCGCACCCATCGCGAAGCTCGCGATCAGGCAGCCCTCGATCAGAAGATGCGGATCATGCCGCATGATCTCGCGGTCCTTGCAGGTGCCTGGCTCGGACTCGTCGGCATTGACCACCAGATAACTCGGCCGGCCGTCGGTCGATTCCTTCGGCATGAACGACCATTTCAGTCCGGTCGGAAAACCCGCCCCACCGCGGCCGCGCAGGCCGGAGGCCTTCATCTCGTTGATGATCCAGTCGCGGCCCTTGTCGATGATCGCCTTGGTGCCGTCCCAGGCGCCGCGGCGGCGCGCGCCCTCGAGGCCCCAATCCTGAAGGCCGTAGAGATTGCGGAAGATGCGGTCCTTGTCGTCAAGCATGACTTGAAGCTTCCTCGGATCAGCGATTGGACTGCATGAAGGCTAGCCCGGCGGCGCATCCGCCGAAGGCCAGCGTCCACAACAGGCTGGTATCAAGCGACGCTTCCAGCGCGTAGCGCTGCAGCAGGAAAATGAATGCACCGGCCGTCACGGCGTGCAGAGCGATGTAGCGCCAATGCTTCATCGCAGCACCGCTCCCCGGCCCGGCCGTTCCCCGCGTGTGATCAAGCTTCATGTGCTTTCCTTCAGCGTGGTCGGCCCGCCAATCGGTGCCGAGAACTGACGGTCGTTCTGCGGCCCGGGCTTCTGAAGGTTGCCGGAGGCGAAGCCATCCAGCACCTTGCCGAAGTTCTCCTTGGTCAGATCTTCGTACGTGTCCTTCCAGATCAGCACCATCGGCGCGTTCACGCAGGCGCCAAGGCATTCGACTTCTTCCCAGCTGAAATTGCCGTCCTTGGACAGATGAAAGGGTTCGTGATGAATACGACTCTGGCACACTTCGATGATGTCGGCAGCGCCGCGCAACCGGCACGGTGTAGTGCCGCAGACCTGGACGTGGGCCTTCTTGCCGACCGGCTGCAGCTGGAACATCGTGTAGAAGGTCGCGATCTCCAGCATGCGAATGTAGGGCATCCCGAGCAAGTCGGCGACCGCGCGGATCGCCGCTTCCGATATCCAGCCGTCATGCTGTTCCTGCACCCGCCACAGGATGGCGATCGCCGCCGATGCCTGGCGGCCCTCCGGATATTTGGCGATCTGCGCCTTCGCCCAAGCGAGGTTTTCCGCCGAGAACGTGAAGTTCGCGGGTTGCAGTTCCTTTGGTGCGAGGCGGCGGACGGCCATGTCTTTCGGTCTCTTCTTTCAGTCTCTCATTGCGCGCGACGCGCGGTGTTCGCGTTCAAGGCTTGAATTCGGCTTTGCCAGAATGCGCTCGCGGTGCCGAATACGTTATAACCGACGTGGGATGAAACCTTGATGCGGTCGAGTATCGAAACTTCGGTCACGGTTTCGAGGCACCGGCTGCGCGGGTCATAGACGATCAGCTTGAGCGGCGTCTGTTCGAGGATGTAGCGCGACACGGTATGGTTGGGATCGTTGCCGTGCTCCTCGCACAACAAGATAATATCCCCTTGCAACAGCCGCGCACCACCCTTGATGGCTTCGATCTCGACGCCTTCAACGTCGAGCTTGATCAGGTATTTTCCGTTCGCCGAAATCTTGCCTTCGGCCAGCAGGTCGTCGAGCGCGATGACCGGCACGTCCTCGCCGCCGCTCTCCGCATCGCCGGCGATGCTGAGCGCCTCGTGCTTGGTACCGGACAGCCGCGCGGTGCCCTTGCTGGCGCCGATCGCGCACTTGATCGCCTCAAAGCGGTTGCCGTTGATTTCGGCGTTGTTCTTGAGCTTGGCGAAATTCTGCGATGATGGCTCGATCGCGATCGCCTTGTGCGATCCGTAGGGCGCGCTGGAAATCAGCACCGACCAGTAACCGAAATTCGCGCCGCAATCGATAAAGGTATAATCGACGGCGACGGAATCCCGGAACAGCAATTCCAGTTCGTCTTCGTAACAGAACGAACGGTTGAGCAACTTGCTCCAGTAGCCATCGCCATAGGGGAAGGCGAATGTCGCATCGGGATTGAGTTTGATCGCGATGTCGCGCGCGGGCAGCATCTTGCGCAGCAGGTTGGCGCAACTGTTGTAACCGCGGTGCGAAAACGTCGATGACACCTTCGAGCCCGACGAAAAGGCCAACGCCGCCAGACGCTCCCACGCATTTGCGCCCTCAAGCACACCGGTGGAGCGGTCAAACTGGATGGGCGGCGCCTGCGAGATCACCGATCGACCTCACCGAACACGATGTCGAGGGAGCCGAGAATGGCCGACACGTCGGCCAGCAGATGACCCTTGCAGATGAAATCCATCGCCTGCAGATGCGCAAAACCCGGCGCGCGAATCTTGCATTTGTAAGGCATGTTGCTCCCGTCGGCGACCAGATAGACGCCGAACTCGCCCTTCGGCGCCTCGACCGCGACGTAGACCTCGCCAGCCGGCACGTGGAAGC
Organism: Pseudomonadota bacterium; assembly: GCA_021779635.1. The sequence continues at coordinate 10,898 of JAJYAH010000052.1, forward strand.
CTTCGGTGTAGAGTTTGAAATGGTGGATCAAGGCCTCCATCGAGCGCTTCATCTGACCCCGGCGCGGCGGGAAGATCTTGTGGTCCTCCACCGCAACGGGCCCCTGCCCGTCCGGGGCGCGCAGCCTGGCGATGCACTGTTTCATGATACGCACGGATTGGCGCATTTCTTCCATTCGGATGCAGTAGCGATCGTAGCAGTCGCCGTTCTTGCCGATCGGAATGTCGAAATCCATTTCGGCGTAGCATTCGTAAGGCTGTGCCTTGCGCAAATCCCAGGCCGCCCCCGAGCCGCGCACCATCACGCCGGAAAAACCCCATTCCCACGCCTGCTTCAACGAGACCACGCCGATGTCGACGTTGCGCTGTTTGAAGATACGGTTCCCGGTCAGCAATCTCTCGAGATCGGCGACCACCCCGAGGAAGGGATCGCACCAGGCATCGATATCGTCGATCAGTTTCGGCGGCAGGTCCTGGTGCACACCACCGATCCTGAAAAAGGCCGCATGCATCCGTGAGCCGGACGCACGCTCGTAAAACACCATGAGTTTTTCGCGCTCTTCAAAACCCCACAGCGGCGGCGTCAGTGCGCCGACGTCCATCGCTTGCGTGGTGACGTTAAGAAGATGCGACAGGATGCGACCGATCTCGCAGTACAGCACCCGGATCAATTGCCCCCGGCGCGGCACGGTGATGCCGAGCAGTTTTTCCGCGGCGAGACAGAACGCGTGTTCCTGGTTCATCGGCGCGACATAGTCGAGCCGGTCGAAATACGGGATCGCCTGCAGATAGGTCTTGTGTTCGATCAGCTTTTCCGTACCGCGATGAAGCAACCCGATATGCGGATCGACCCGCGCCACCACTTCGCCGTCGAGCTCCAGCACCAGACGCAGCACGCCGTGGGCCGCCGGATGCTGCGGCCCGAAGTTGATGGTGAAATTGCGGAGTGCGGCTTCGGTCATGATGCAGCGTCCGTTTGGGGGCAACTAGCAAATGGCGAATGGCGAATGGCGAATGGAATCACGGCTTGGCCCCCGCCTTCTCGTCGCCCGGCAGAACCGGATAGTCCGCGCCTTCCCAAGGCGAGAGGAAATCGAATTTGCGGAATTCCTGATTGAGCCGGACGGGTTCGTAGACCACCCGCTTCTCCTGATCGTCGTAGCGCACCTCGACAAAGCCGGTGAGCGGAAAATCCTTGCGCAACGGGTGTCCGTCGAAGCCGTAGTCAGTCAGCAGCCGCCGCATGTCGGGATGGCCGATGAAGATGACGCCATAGAGATCATAGGCCTCGCGCTCGAACCAGTCGGCGCCGGGAAACACCTCGATGATCGACGGCACCTGGGTTGTCTCGCCCGCTTCCGCGCGCAGACGGATGCGCGCATTCAGCGTCGGCGACAGCAAGTGGTAGACCACATCGAAGCGCTTCTCACGGCCGGGATAATCCACCGCCGTCACATCGATCAGGCTGACGAAGCGGCAGGAAGGATCGTCGCGCAGGAACTTGACGACATCGACGATCTTGTCGGCCGGCACACTTACCGTGAGCTGGTTGAACGCGATTGAATGACCGGTCGCCGCACCCGCGAGCGCGTTAACAATGGTCTGCCCCAGGGCGTCGAGCCTGCCGTCATCCATTCCAAAAACCTTAGCGTTCGATGGTTCCGGTGCGCCGGATTTTCTTCTGCAGCAACATCACGCCGTAAAGCAGCGCTTCGGCCGTCGGGGGGCAGCCGGGCACGTAGATGTCGATCGGCACGATACGATCGCAGCCGCGTACCACAGAGTACGAATAGTGATAGTAGCCGCCGCCATTGGCACATGACCCCATCGAGATCACGTAGCGCGGCTCCGGCATCTGGTCGTAGACCTTGCGAAGCGCGGGGGCCATCTTGTTGGTCAGCGTGCCCGCGACGATCATGACGTCGGACTGCCGCGGAGAAGCGCGCGGCGCAAAACCGAACCGCTCGGCGTCATAGCGCGGCATCGACATCTGCATCATCTCGACCGCGCAGCAGGCCAGACCGAAAGTCATCCACATCAGCGAACCGGTGCGCGCCCAAGTGATCAGGTCGTCGGTCGCGGCAACGAAAAAACCCTTGTCGGACAGCTCGTGATTGACCTCGCGAAAGTAAGGATCATTGGCGCCGACCGACTGGCCGGTGCGCGGATCAATAATGCCGGTCGCGGCCGGGGCGACCGCCGGCGCGAACCCGGGTGTTGCGGGAGCGGGACTCAATCCCATTCGAGCGCGCCTTTCTTCCATTCATAGGCAAAGCCGACGGTAAGGACGGCAAGGAAAACCAGCATCGACCAGAAGCCGGTCGCACCCAGTTTCCCGAACGCCACCGCCCAGGGGAAAAGGAAGGCCACTTCAAGGTCGAAAATAATGAAGAGGATCGCCACCAGATAGAACCGGACGTCGAACTTCATCCGGGCGTCGTCAAAAGCGTTGAATCCGCATTCATACGCCGAAAGCTTCTCCGGATCGGGCTGCTGGAAGGCGACCAGAAAAGGGGCGATCAAGAGGACCAGCCCGATCAGGGCCGCGACCCCGATAAACACGACGAGTGGAAGATAGTTCTGCAAGATGCCCGTCATCGGCGCTGCCTTTTCCTGCGGTTTCGGACACCCGCAGATTCGTTACATTGGAATTAATCCGAGGCTTAGCGCAGCGCAACAAGCGGCGCAAGACAAGCTATTTTGACACCTCTGAGCTATCCCGCCCGCCTGAATTTAGGGCGATGGACTTCAGGTCCGTTCACGTCTTTTTTCCGCGTCGAGCATTCTGGCCGCGGTATCGGTCAGACGATCGACATGTCCCAGCAACACCGCCACCTCCTCCTTGCCCAGTTCTTTCAGCAAACGCTGATTGCGTTCCAGTGCCCCCGCCATCATCGCATCATGGGCGACCAGACCGCTCCGGGTAAGGCAGACCAGCACTTCCCGGTTGTCCCGGGGATTGACCGCTCGGGAAACCAGCTTGCTGGATACCAGCCCGGCCAGCGCCCGGCTGATCTGTCCCTTGTCCATACCAACCGCCTCGGCCAGCCTGACCACACTCATTGGTGGCCGACGCCCGAGTGACGCCACCAGCCCGAACTCTACGGAAGAAAGGCCCGCCAGACGCTTGTAGCGCAGGAGCGCCCCGCGCTTGAGCAGATTGGCGAGCACGATCAGCCGCGACGACAGCATCGCCGTGATGGGCGCAAGCTGATCATCCTTGTCGGGATCCGCCTGAGGCAGGATCACGCCGCTCGGTTTCTGGTTCATGGACCTCTGGTTCATAACCAAGCTTTGCCAATAAAACCTTCTAATGCCAAGGTTTTTTGAATCGTTGACATTGTCATCGATCTCGCGTTCAGTTCACCGAGATCGAAAACAAGGGCCGCCAAGGCCGTGTCGTGCAGGGAGGAAGCGGTGATGAACATCAGCCAGCGGGATTGCGATCTCGGCACCGCCTACGCCATGAAGCCGTCGGCGACTCGGACGGAACTGACTGAAGTCGGCCGCAGCACGCCGATGGGGGAACTGCTTCGGCGCTATTGGCACCCGATCGGCCTGGCGGGCGACGCCACCGATGTTCCACGGAAGGTCCGTGCGCTCGGCGAGGACCTCATCCTGTTCCGCGACAGGCATGGCCGGGCAGGCCTGCTGCATGCGCGCTGCTGCCACCGCGGCACCACGCTCTATTACGGCAAGGTCGAGGAGAACGGCATCCGCTGCTGCTATCACGGCTGGAAGTTCGACACCGAGGGCCACTGCCTGGAGCAGCCATGCGAGCCGGATGGCGGTCTGTTCAAGGACAAGGTTCGCCAGCCCTGGTACCCGATTCAGGAACTCTACGGGCTGATCTTCGCCTATATGGGGCCGGCCGAGAAGAAACCGGTGCTGCCCCGCTACCAGGCGCTGGAGAAGATGGACGACGGCGAGTTCGTCGAGGCGGACGATACCTCGATCGGCGGCGGCGGGCCGGCCATCATCCCCTGCAACTGGCTGCAGCATTTCGAGAACGTGGCCGATCCCTATCACGTCCCCGTGCTGCACGGATCGTTCAGCGGTCCCCAATTCACCAACCTGATGGCTTCGATGCCCGAGGTGAAATTCGAGATGTCGCCGCGCGGCGTCACGGTCCGCTCGATCCGCCGCCAGGACGATGGCCGGGTGTTTTATCGGGTAACGGAAGCGGCGCTGCCTACCCTGCGCGTGGTGCCCAATCCGCGGGTCGCCCAATTCGCGCCTGTCGAATCGATCGGCTGGACGCTGCCGATCGACGACACCTCGTTCCGTATCTACGTCGCCGGCCGGGTGAAGCGACGCGGCGATATCGGGCGGATGCGCTCGAAATTCAACGACAAGTTCTGGTGGGACATGACCGAGCAGGAACATCAGCAATTCCCCGGCGATTACGAGGCGCAGGTCGGCCAGGGACCGATGACCGTGCATTCCGAGGAGCATTTCGGCCAGAGCGACCGCGGCATCCTGATGATCCGGCGGATGCTGACCGATCAACTCGATGCCATGGCGAAAGGCAACGATCCGGCCGGCGTCTCGTTCGACCAAAACGCGCCGCCGGTCGAATTCGAAGCCGGGAACTACATTCGCGAAGCGTGAGAGGCGGCCTGTCGCTCCAAAAAGAATATCAGGGGGAAACCATGGTCGATTTCGCGCCGCAATTGGCCGCGCAGGCGCAGGCTGCCGCACGGGCGTCCAGCCGACGATACTACCTGCTGGCGCTGCTTACTGTCATCTACGCCCTGAATTTTCTCGACCGCACTATCTTCAACGTTCTGATCGAGCCGATCAAAAAGGAATTCGCGCTCAGCGATACCACGATGGGGCTGCTCGCGGGGTTCGGCTTCGTGCTGTTCTATTCGCTGCTTGGGATCCCGATCGCGCGCCTCGCCGATCGGCTCAACCGGCGCAACATCGTGGCGCTCGCGTTTGCGTTCTGGAGCGCAATGACGGTCCTGTGCGGCATGGCCCAGAGCGTAGCGGCGCTGGCGCTGGCGCGGATCGGCGTCGGCATCGGCGAGTCCGCCGGTACGCCGGCTTCGCAATCGATGGTCGCCGATCTCTTCAGCAAGAACGAGCGCCCGCGCGCGCTCGGCGTCTACGCCATCGGGACCTATCTGGGAGTCTTCCTCGGCTATCTGATCGGCGGCTGGGTCAACCAGCACTATGGCTGGCGCATGGCGTTCTTCTCGGCCGGACTGCCCGGCATCGCGCTTGCAGCAATCTTGTGGCTGACGGTCCCGGAACCAAGGCGAGGCGCGATGGCGGAAACCTTTAGTCCCGAGCCGATCGGACCCACGCTTGGCTTTCTCGCCTCGCAACGGAGCTTTGTCATCGTGTTGATCGGCTTTTGCCTGACGACCTATACCAACTATGCCACGGCGGCCTGGATCGCGCCGTTTTTGGCCCGCGTGCATCATCTGAGCAGCACTGAAATCGGAACCTATGCCGGCACCTTCAAAGGCCTGTTCGGGATGGCGGGCACGCTCGCCGGCGGTCTGGTGGTGGCGCGCATCAGCCGTAGCGACGATCGCTGGAAGCTATGGGCCCCAGCGATCACCTCAGGCCTGGCAGGGCCGGTGTTCGCGGTGTGCATGCTGACATCGGACTTCACGATCATGGTCGCCGCATTGGCGCTGACCTCGTTTCTGGCCGGCTTCCATCTCGGGCCGGTCTTCGCCATCGCACAAACCATCGCCCGGCCCAGCATGCGCGCCCTCGCCTCCGCGGTCATCCTGTTGACCGCAACCTGTTTCGGACAGGGCGTCGGCCCGCTGGCGGTCGGGATGATCAACGACGCGCTCAAGAATGACTACGGCGCCAATGCCGTGCGTTATTCGCTGCTGTCGGCCGCGGTCACGACCACGCTCGGCGCGCTATTGTTCGTCTGGGCGGCGGGGTCCATTCGCGCGGATATCGAGCGGGCGTCGTAGCCCGCCAATTTCTTCAGTGGCACTGATCCCCGCTATCCGCCGGGCGCCAAAAAGGCCCCCCGCCATGCCGACGAAACCATTTTCGGGAACCCGCGAAACCCTCCTGAAACAAGTGCGAGGTAACTCTGTCGCCAATAACGCGGCGGCAAAGACGCCAGGAGGCTCGGATGAACCACTCCATTCACTCGGCAGATCGTTCGACGCACCTGAAGATTGTGGTCGTCGCTCTGGTGGCAGGCATCGCGGTGGCCGGCTTCGGCATATCCGCTCGTACCAATTCGGATTACGCCCAAACCGCGCATGTCATTAAAGCCGGTAAGCAGGTGACCGTGACCAGTGCCGACACGTCGCTGGTCCGCTAGTGCTAGTGAACCTGCTGATGAACTGACGGCCGAACTGTCGCGACAAAGTTCACGACCAACATCGGTCGGGAGATAGCAGCGCGTGGTCGTCAAGAAGCCCCCGAATACCTGGTACGTTTCGGTTTATATTCCGCACGTAACCCTCCGGTGAGCACCGCGGCGATGATCAATTGAGCCCACAGCATTTTTTATATTTCTTGCCCGAGCCGCATGGGCACGGCTCGTTGCGACCG
>JAJYAH010000711.1 GCA_021779635.1 Pseudomonadota bacterium
GCTGGCAGCAAAGCCCTCCAACATCTCGATGAAAGAGGCCGCCGCCATTCCGCTCGTCTTCATAACAGCATGGGAAGGATTGGTTGACCGCGCCAATGTGAACTCCGGAATGAAAGTGCTGGTTCAGGGAGGCGGTGGTGGCGTAGGCCACATGGCCATTCAGATCGCCCGGTCCTTCGGGGCGGAGGTCTTCGCGACTGACCGGGAAGCGAAGGGCGAGTTCGTCAGATCGCTCGGCGCGACGCCCATCGACTTCGAGCGCGAGAGTGTCGAAGATCTTGTTGGACGATATACGGCAGGCCGCGGTTTCGACCTCGTCTACGACACCGGCGGCGGCAAGGTCCTGGATGCCTCCTTCGCGGCCGTGAAGCGCTTTGGACATGTGGTGAGCTGTCTTGGTTGGGGACAGCATATACTCGCTCCGCTGTCGTTCCAGGCGGCGACCTATTCCGGTGTGTTCACACTTCTCCCTCTCCTAACCGGCGAAGGCCGTGAACATCACGGCGAGATCATGCGCGAGGCAACGAAGCTGGTCGAAGCCGGGAAGCTCCACCCGGCATTGGACAAGCGCCGCTTTTCGCTTGATACGGTCGAAAAGGCTCACGCCGCGGTGAGTGCCGGCGGCACGAGCGGCAAGGTGGTGGTTGAGATCGGTTAGTTTCACACTACTACTTGCGGCCCGCACACTCGACCCCGTCGCCGCTGTGAAGGTTATCCGGGTCAACTTGTACGCGGCTGTCTTTTCGTTATTCTGGGCTTGTGGGTGGTGACGTTTGCAAAACGATGCAAGTTTTTTCCAATCTCTGCCGATTTTTTCTTGGAAGGGCACAGTGTCTCTTGGAGGATTCAAAGCGTTGATCGATCGGATGGCTTCGCGGGCCAAAATTCCGAGGCCTGATCCCCATGCCTGATTTTCATGGCGTCTTTCCCTATCTGGTTTCGCCGATCGATGCGTCGGGGGAAATCCGCACCGAGGTGCTCGGCCGGCTCTGCGACGACCTCATCAAGTCGGGCGTGCACGGGCTGACGCCGCTCGGCTCGACCGGCGAGTTCGCCTATCTGAACAGTGCCCAGCGCGCGGCCGTGGTGCAGACCACGATCGAAGCCGCCAGGGGCCGCGTGCCGGTGGTTGCCGGTGTCGCCTCGACATCGACGTCAGATGCGGTGGCGCAGGCGAAAGCCTGTCAAAAGCTCGGCGCCGACGGCATCCTCGCGATCCTGGAGGCCTATTTTCCGCTGCAGGACGCGCAGGTCGAATCGTATTTCCGTGCGATCGCCGATGCGGTCGATATTCCCGTCGTGATCTACACCAATCCGCAATTTCAGCGCTCCGATCTCTCGCTCGACTGCATCGCGCGTCTCGCGACGCATCCGCGCATCCAATATATCAAGGATGCTTCCACCAATACCGGGCGGCTGTTGTCGATCATGATCCGCTGCGGCGATGCTATTCGCGTGTTCTCGGCATCCGCGCATATCCCGGCAGCGGTGATGCTGATCGGGGGCGTGGGGTGGATGGCCGGGCCGGCCTGCATCATTCCGCGGCAAAGCGTCGAACTCTACAATCTCTGCAAGGCCGCGTGCTGGGACGATGCGCTGAAGCTGCAGCGCAAGCTGTGGCGCGTCAACGAAGCCTTCGCGCGCTACAATCTCGCCGCCTGCATCAAGGCCGGGCTGGCGATCCAGGGTTACGACGTCGGCGATCCCGTCGCACCGCAGGCGGCCTTGACGGCGGATGAGCGCAAGGTGGTCGAGGAGGTGCTGCGGGAGATCGGGTAATCGGTCTGCTGCACGACCGAAGGTGAACAAATGCCGACGCTGACAGGCAAGCACCTCTTGTCCGAAATGGGCGGGGCCTTGTCGCGCTTGCTCTGAACCTCGCCAGCGTGGCGCACGCAGTCCCTGTGCGGTGTTTGTTGTCGGGCGAGGGTGTTTTCACTAGGATGCCCTTTCAGTCTTGGCGGGGAAAGGACGTCTCATGACCCATTACCATCGCCTTGGCGTGCTGGCTGTTGCGTTCCTGTTTGGATTGTCGCTCGGTGTCGGCAGTGTTCTTGCCGCCGGCGATGAAGAACCCAGGCCGATGCCGGAACCAAAGGGCGGGAGCAAACCGCCATCCCAACCGAAGGGTCAGAAGAAGACCAACGGGGACAAAAGCAAAACCAAATCCGAACAGGATTTCCGCGACCATTATCGCGCGGCCTATGCGACGATCTATGAGCGCAGCGATTATGCCGCTGCGATCGAGCAGCTGAAGGCGCTCGGTCACGACGATCGAACCGAGGTCGCCAATCTGATCGGCTACTCCTACCGCAAGCTGGGCGACTATCGGCTGTCGCAGGTCTGGTACGAGCGCGCATTGAAGGCAGATCCGGGCCATGTCAGGACATGGCAGTATTACGGATTGTGGCAAATCGAACAGGGCAATCGCGAACAGGCGCAGTATCATCTGACCAGGATCGGAGCGTTATGCGGGACCGATTGCGCCGAATACCGCTCGCTCGCCGCCGCTCTGGACCGGCCCCCGGGGACCGCCCTGGTTTACTGAAATTCTCTCGCTGCCGCGTCAGCCGGTGCCGGCTTCGACCCGAACCGGCTTTGCCGTGCGCGCCCCGCGTAGTATCCGTAGTTATGGTCGCTCACGTCCAGAAGGTTATGGATGGGGGGCGCGAGCCCCGCCATGATTGTTCTCGGTGCTGCATGGGCTTGGCCTGTTCCTTGCCTATCGGCTAGAACATCGATCGATCCAGCAAGAGACCCGAAGGACCAGCTCATGAACATTCTTCCCGGCAATATGCGTTTCGGTGCGGGCCAGCCGGTCAAGCGCCTTGAGGACCAGCGGCTCCTCACCGGGAAGGGGCAGTTCATCGACGACAAGCCGGACGACGGCGCGCTGTGGCTGCACGTGCTGCGTTCGCCGCATGCCCACGCCAAAATCGTCTCCATCGACACCAGGGCCGCCGCTGCGATGACGGATGTCGAGGCGATCTACACCGGCGCGGATCTGGTCGCCGACGACATCGGCACCCTCCCGACATTGCTGGTTTTCCCGCGCCCCGATGGCAAGCCGATGACGGTGCCGCCGCGAAGGTTGCTGGCGCATGAAATCGTGCGCTTTGCCGGTGAACCGGTGGCGGCGGTGGTGGCGAAATCGCGTGTTGCCGCGCAGAGCGCGGCTGAAGCCATCGCGATCGAATACGAAGTACTGCCGTCGGTCGTCGATCCCGTCGCCGCGACCAAACCGGGCGCGCCCGTGGTGTGGGCGGATGCGCCGGGCAACATCGTGGCGGCGATGAGCTATGGCGATGCGGCCGCGGTCGAGGCGGCTTTCGCCAAGGCCGCGCACGTGGTCTCGCTCGATCTGGTCAGCCAGCGACTGGCCCCGTCCGCGATGGAGCCGCGCTCCACCATCGCCGAGGTCGAGAAAAAGACGGGACGGCTGATCCTGCATGTCCAGTCACAAACGCCGGGCTCGACCCGCGACGTCCTCGCCGAGGCCGTGCTGAAGCGGCCGAAGGAAAGCGTGCGGGTGCTGGTCGGCGACATCGGCGGCGGCTTCGGCCAGAAGACCAGCCTCTATCCCGAGGACGGCATGGTGGCCTACGCGGCCGTCAAGCTGAACCGCAAGGTGCGCTGGCGCGGCGACCGCAGCGATGAATTCCTCGGCGGTACCCATGGCCGCGACCTGACCTCGACCGCCGAATTCGCGCTCGACGCCAAAGGCCGCGTGCAGGCCTATCGGGTGCGCTCGGTCGGCGGCACCGGCGCCTATGTCAGCGGCACCGGCGCCCTCATTCCCCTCGTGCTTGGCCCTTTCGTGCAGACCGGCGTCTATGATCTTCCGCTGGTGCATTACGAGACCAGGGCCGTGATGACCCACACCGCGCCGGTCGGCGCCTATCGCGGCGCGGGCCGGCCGGAAGCCGTCTTCATCGTCGAGCGGCTGATGGACGCCGCCGCGCGCCAGATCGGGATGGACCCACGCGCCATTCGCAAGGTGAATTACGTCAAGCCGGCGCAAATGCCCTACACCAACGCCGTCGGTCAGGTTTACGACTCCGGCGCCTTCGCGCACATGCTGGAGCGCGCGTCCAAACTTGCGGACTGGGACGGCTTTGCCGCGCGCAAGCGGGCCGCAAGGAAGAAGGGGCTGCTCTATGGCCGCGGCCTGACGAGCTACATCGAGT
>JAJYAH010000712.1 GCA_021779635.1 Pseudomonadota bacterium
CGGAAGGCCATTTCTGACGACGCAAGATAGAGCTCCCACATTCGACAAAAGCGTTCATCGTAGAGACGTTCTATTTCCTCACGCCGCGCGAGGAATCGTTCAGACCAAGCCTTGATCGTGTCGGCAGAATTGAGGCGCAGAATCTCAATAGCAGTCATCAGCAAGCCTGCACGTTCGATTGCGGGGAGCACCTCTGATAGCGCCGGAATATAGCCGCCCGGGAAAATATACTTGGCAAGCCATGGGTTGGTAATCCCAGGGCCGTCTGAGCGGCCAATCGCGTGCAGGAGAAACACGCCATCATCGGCGAGGAGTGCGGCGCACTTGCGGAAATACGCCTCGTAGAAGCCGACACCGACGTGTTCGAACATCCCAACCGACACGATGCGATCGTAAATTTGGCTGATGTCGCGGTAATCCGTAAGATAGAATTTGGCCCTGTCGCCAAGGCCAGCGTCCTGGGCGCGAGCCCTTGAAAATTCAAGCTGCTCGTTGGACAATGTGACACCATCCACGTGAGCTCCGCTATTTTCGACCAGATAGCAAGCAAGCCCACCCCAGCCAGAACCGATATCAAGCACACGCTGTCCCGATGCTAATAACAATTTCGCAGCGAGATGTCGTTTCTTTGCAAGTTGCGCATCATCGAGCGTCTGATCCAAACGTTCAAAGTATGCGCAGCTATATTGTCGGTCCGCGTCAAGGAACATCGAATAGAGCCGCCCGTCGAGATCGTAATGATGAGCAACATTCTTCTGCGCTTGATTGCGAAAATTAAACTGTTTGAATCGACGGCCGAGATACCGCAACAACCATTGCGGCTTCGCCCAATGTGTGGGGTTTCCGGAACGGTCCTGAGCAAGCAATGTTCCCAACAGGTCAGCAATCGACCCCTGTTCGACCACAAGCGTGCCATCAACGTAGGCCTCGCCAAACCTGAGGTCGGGGTCCAGCAGAATGCCCAATTGTGCTGACGTCGAATAAAATCGAATGGCCAAAGACATGCCACTCCCGTCACCCACCGTGAATACATCACCTGTGGCTGTGGTCACACGTAGATTACCCATGTGGATAAACGAGGCGAAAGCATATTTGAGCAGACGGGCTATCAGCCAGTCCCATCCATCGGCCGCAATTCTGAACGGCAGCATCTTGGTGCTGGGAAATTTCATGACGCAACGAACCTCTTTTTTATCACTATCTACTTCGCTTCGTTCAGCGATTGATTCATGTCAAGGAGAGGTGTCGGACTGCGACAAGTCCTTTTAATCTAATACACCAAATCAGATCGGAATTGGCGATCGATACCGGCATTGAACGTGTAGGCCTCATGATCGCCGATGCCGAAGGGGGTGCCGCGTGTTGGATGAAGCTCACAAACGCGATCGCGCACGCTCCCTCCTTTAACCAAGTGAAATCTCAACATTCAAGGTATTCGGCGATTCCGGGTACGGTGCGCAGTTGAGGCTTGATAATCCAGTCCTGGATAGTTCGCAGATCGATGGCGTCCACGGGTTTGCCGGCAGAATCGCGGGCGTCCGGGCTGGCTTCGACCGCGTGCATGAAGATCTCGCCCAGCCCCCCTGTCGCAGAAACATCCTATCCGAAACGGTCGCCGATGCCTCGCTTACACCCTCGAAGGCGAGAAAATTCAGCACGTCGCAGCCATTTTGCAAGCAGCTAATGACGACGAATTCATTTTCACTATACAAGCGAAAATCTCCGACCGTCGATTTCGGCGACGGTCTGTAGTGAGTCATCCGAGCGTCGGTGAATCAATTTTTGGAATTCCTTTCAAGATAATTCCTAGCGTCACCTACGGTAAGGATAGTTTCTGCAATCTCGTCGGAAATTTCACATCCGAATTCGTCTTCGAAGGCCATCATGAGCTCGATTTTGTCGAGGCTGTCTGCGCCGAGGTCGTCGCTGAATCTCGCCGAATTGATAACCTTCTGCGGTTCGACGCCCAAATGCTGAACGACAATCATCCTAACTCGATCATCAACGACATCCATTGCTCGATCCTTTTCAGACGATTCATCCCAGATAAAACACGGTTAGTTCGATTTTAGCGGCGCCGCGTGTCCAGGAAGAACTATCGTGTTTCTTCCGCCGGACCAGCCCAGTTTCGGTAGCGTTTCCTTACAGTCCGCCACGGCGCCGAGGACGGCTCAAGTTTTGCACTTGATGCCAAGCGCCCGGGGCCCGCTCGGCCTTCTTATTCTTTTTTTCTTCGCCAATTCTATGTTCATATCCCAGGTTGCGCTGTTCCTCTCGGCCCGCTTTATCTGGCGGGGGCATCCTTTCGGGGCGAGAGAACTCGGATTCGTATTCGCTTATGCTGGCTTCATCAATATCATTGTGCAGGGTCTGCTGATCACAAAGACCTGTCGGCTCGTTTCCGACAGAATAATCGTAGTGGTCGCCTTCGCTTTCATGAGCGCGGGATTTGGCGGCATTGCCATTGTGGACATGATCGGCCTTCTCGTCCTTTTCCTGACGCTGATTATGCTCGGAACAGCCTTTATCCGAACAACGCTCACGGCAGAATTATCACAAAGCGTTCCCCTTAGCCGCCAGGGCATGATCATGGGAATCAATCAGTCGCTCATGTCATCCGCTAACATCGCAGCGCCGCTCGTGAGCGGCGCGCTCATCGACCGCGGACTTTATGCAACATGGGCATTTTCATTGACTGCCGTAGCTATGTGCGGCGCCGTCGCAACCTTAGCACTATTCGTGTCGCCGCTCGATCCCGGCGCACTGGAGGAATTGCCCCGGGGAATGTTGAAATAGGAGGAGCGGCGTTGCTCGCCTTGAGCCGGTAGGCTCGGGGTGTCGAATCCACGAAGGAAAGCAACGCCATGAAGAAAGTTAGCACAACATTGATCGCTTCGCCTCGGACTGGAATGGGGTCTGTGGGCAAAGCTTGGGACGCCGTTTCGGTCAGCTTTGATCGGTTCTGCCTGAGGCCGGGATCGAGGCGCTCGGAACCATGATGGAACAGGACGCCGAGCAGGCTTGTGGGGCTCGCCATGCCCGCAGCGATGGCCGGCGCGGTCATCGCTGGGGCCGAACCCAGGGCGAGATCGGCTTCCACGCCGGCAAGGTGGCGGTTGAGCGGCCCCGCGTGCGCGACATCGGGGGCCAGGAACTGGCGCTGCCGAGCTGGGAGCGTGCGGTCGCGGAGGACTGGCTCGGCAAGTGGGCGATGAACCTGATGCTGATCAACGTATCGACGCGGAAATTCCGCCGGGCGGTGCGGCTTCCTGAGGGCGATGTTCCCGCGCCGGCCGGGGCCGGAGCATCGAAGTCGGCAGCTTCGCGGCACTTCGTGGCGTTGTCGGCTGCGCGCATGAAGGAATGGATGGGTGCGGATCTATCCGGCCTCGACATCACGGTGGTGCAGATCGATGGCATCCACATCAGTGAGCATCTCGTGCTGGTGGCGGCGCTCGGGATCGACAGCGCGGGGTTCAAGCACCCGCTCGGACTGATGGAGGGGGCAACCGAGCACAGTGCTGTGGTGCAGGCATTGATCGACGACCTGATCGAGCGGGGCCTCGATCCAGCGGTGCCGCGTTTGTTTATCATCGACGGCTCGAAGGCTCTCGCCAAGGCGATCCGGCGTAGCTTCGGGCGCCACGCGCCGATCCAGCGCTGCCAGATCCACAAAGCCCGGAACATCATTGAGCGTCTATCTCCCGCCCTGCATGCCTCGGTCCGGCGTGCGTTGCGCCAAGCTTGGGAACTCGACGATGCGGCGAAGGCGGAGAAACTGATCCGCAATCTCGCCCAGCGCCTGGAGCGCGACGCCCCTGGCGTCTCAAAAAGCATCCTCGAGGGATTGGATGAAATCCTCACAGTGAGCAGGCTCGGTCTTCCGGCGGAATTGCGTCGCTCGCTGGCCTGCACCAACATTATCGAAAATATGATGGGGACCGTGCGTCGCGTCACCCGCAATGTGAAGCGCTGGAGTTCGTCCTCGATGGCTTTGCGCTGGACCGCTGCGGCCATGAACGAAGCCAAGCATGAACGAAGCCAAGAAAGGCTTTCGCAGGCTCAAAGCCTACAAGCAACTTCCTGCCCTGCGGGTCGCGCTTGCCGCTCACTACGAAAAGGAGACCAACAATCGCGCTCTTGTCCAAACTGCGAAGGCCGCTTAACGTCATTCACGGCAACGACC
>JAJYAH010000713.1 GCA_021779635.1 Pseudomonadota bacterium
CTTCGACACGGCGGCGTTCGAGACGCCCTCGACGAAGCAGGCCGCCGCGCTGCTGGCCGACTCCGGCGTGGCGCTGCCGACGCTCGTCGTGCTCGGCGACGACCAGGAGCGGGCGGCGCTGTCGTTTTGACGGCAGGGAGCTCGGCAATGGCGCAAGGCAAGGGTGAGCTGAATTCTAGCCTGCGTGCCTGTGCCGAATAGACATAGGGACCGGCTGTCGGGCCGTGCAAGCAGCGTCAAGCCCAGCGCGCCCGCGGCGCCGGTACGGGCCGTAGTCACGGCGTTCCCATCGATCAGGCACAGCGGCCGGCCCGTGCCGGGGTCGAGCAGGAGAATCGTCGCCTGGTGCGGCTCCTTTCCTGCCTGTCTATTTCCAGGCCAAAAGCCCGCCGCCTTTAGCCCGAGCAGATTCGCGGTCGGCACATCGCCCGATTTGATGCCGAAGACGCCGCCCGTGTGGAGTCGTTCTCGTACGACCGGAAATACGCGCCCCTGGCGCATGCTGTGGAGCGTGAAGGCTCGTTTCACGGCCTCGAACACCGCCGCGGACTCGAGGAGTGGCTCGACGCTTCCGGCATCGAGAAGCAATAGCGGAGCTTCGTCCGGCAATGTATTACCCCTCAACTATCCCCGCCGCCCGCCGGCTATCGCCGGCGCAGAATCAGCTCAATGCGTGGCCGGCCAATCCGTAGACGCGTGGCTCGCGGTCCCTTCGGTTGAGGAACCTGCGTCCTTTGGACATGGTGGTAACGGTGTCGCCCACATCGAGGCCGCTTTGCTGAAGAAACTCGATGAACGCGCCATCCATCTCTCGGGTATCCACGCGGACGAACTGTCCTGCCAGGTTCCTTAAATGCGCCGTTGTCAGGTGGATCGCATCCTGGTCGTTCCGCGCGACCATCGGACCGATCACTCGTCCGCGCCCAAACTCGCGACACATCGAATAGCCGACAATCTCGCCACCACGACGCAAAGTGACGATTGAGGAATCTTCGGCGAGCAATGCGAGCACTTTCCCGCGGTTTGATCCAAATGCACGCATATCCAGATCTCTTATCTCACCAACATTGCCTTCCGCGAGCGCGCCCGGTTCACCATCCAGCGGCGGCGTGGCCGGCAGTATCGGTGGGACCGTCCCCTGGCGCATATGCACAGTCGCTTCTTTCGTGAATCCCAGGGAAGCGTAAAGACGATCGGCGGCACGAGTTGCATTGAGCGCCAGGTCGCGGTCGCCGCACTGCTCGAATACCTGCTCCATGAGCCATCGGCCACCACCTTGCGCCTGGATGCGGGGCGTCGTGATCACCACGCCGATGGTTGCAAAGTTATCTTCCACGGGAAACCACATCGCGCTGCCGAAGACGCGGCCGATGCCATCGACGGCGACGACGCCGCGGCCGGCACGGCGCAGGATTTCCCAATCCTTGGGTCGATGTGGCCAGCCTACGGACAGCGACAGGCCGTGAAGGAGGTTCACATCGACATCCGCAATGTCTTGCGCGACGAGTTCGAAGAAAGGCAGGCGGACGGTTCTATTCATGTCTTTCTTACTATTGCACGGATGAGCCTGTAGATTTCGTCGCCACGCGGGCATGATTCGAAATATTCGGCCGAACTATTGCGCCAATCGGCAAGGAACGCCGAGTCCGGTCATTCTACTGCCGATGCCGCTGGCACGGGTACATGCGAGTCGGAGACTGCTGCGACCCGAATCAGGCCTGCCGGGCAATAGGTTGCGGTGGCCAATGGAATTTTCTTCGATTCGCCTCGCTTCGAACAGCCGAATGTTTCGAAAGCAGGTCCACCTGCGCCTCACGTTGCTGGTGGGCGAGGCATAAACTGCATACGTCACGATCGGCCTCGGACGAGCACTCCTCGATATGTTGAACACCGAATCCGCCACAGACCCTTGCCATTCGAGCATCGTATGGCAGACCGCGCGCATGACCATCGAGGCCGATCCCGATTCGCTCCGCGTTGCGCGTCGAGAGCAGGGTCCGGGGATGCTTGACGTGGCCCGCGTGAATGAGTGCAAGGTCGCCGACAGGAGCACGCCGTACTGGTGGGAGGCGGCGCCCCCAACGCCATCGAGCCCGCTGCCGCTCGCCAAGAAGCTCGACGTCGTCATTGTAGGTGCCGGTTACGCCGGGCTCGCAGCGGGGTTGACGCTGGCGCGTGAGGGCCGGTCGGTGGCCGCTTTCGACTCGATGGATCCCGGCGAAGGTGCTTCGACTCGCAACGGCGGCGTTACCAGCGGAACCATTCGGCCGGATTACGCCACAATCGCCAGGCGCTTCGGCGAGAAGAAGGCGATCGCGATCGAGAGCGAAGGCAAGGTCGCTCGCGAATTTCTCTATGATTTCATCAAGACCGAAGGGCTCGAGTGCGATCTCCAGTTGGTCGGCCAGTTCAAGGGTGCGATCGGTTACGGGCAATATGAGCGGGCCGCGCGCAGCGCCGACGCGCTGGCAAGGAGACTTGGAATCGAGTCTTACGCCGTGCCTCACGCCGAGCAGCATCGCTACGTTGGCACCGCGTTTTATCGCGGCGGCATCGTGCGGATGGACATCGGCGGACTGCACCCGGCCAAGTTCCATGCCGAGCTTCTGCGGGTGGCTCTTGGTTCTGGACTGACGGTCCATTCGAAGACGCGCGTGATTTCTCTACACAAACATGGGTCGGGGTTTCGCGTGGTGACGTCGGCCGGTGCGGTACAGGCGCGGCAGGTTCTGGTCTGCACCAACGGCTACACCGACGGGGCTGTTCCTTTCCTCCGTCGCCGGCTTGTCCCGGTGCGCGCCCGGATCATCGCCACCGAGGAGATCGCGCCCGAACTAATGGCGCGAGTCCTGCCGAAGCGGATGATGATTGCTGAAGGGCGCCAGCTAGGCTTCTATTACCGCCCGTCCCCCGACGGCAAACGGATTCTTCTGGGAGGGCGTGACAGCTCGCGCGTCGGCGATCCGACGGCGCCGACGATCCTTTTGCGCAGGGGACTCGTGAACCTCTTCCCGGAACTCGAGCACGTTCGACTGTCGCACAGTTGGTTCGGAAATGTGGCAATGAACCGCGACATGCTACCTCGCATCTTCGAGAAGGCCGGAGTGGTGTATGCGACTGGCTTCTGCGGTTCCGGAGTGGTCTGGGCGCCTTGGGTCGGTACGCGCGCGGCCCACAAGTTGATGGGGAAAGGCGATCACGCAGCTACGGCATTCGATTTCCGGCCGCCCGCCTCCATCCCGTTTTATCGCGGTGATCCGTGGTTCATGCCGGCAATCATCCAGGCATATCGGATGCAGGACAACATTGCGCTGTTGCGCGCCAAACGTTGAAATCAGGTCTGGAAAACATGACAGAGATGAGCACCCGCCGAATGCAGAAGGAAGATCTTGCCGAGGGCCTGCGCCTCACGCAGGCGCAGTCGTGGGCGTACCGGCTCGAGGACTGGCTCCTTCACTTCCATCTTGGAAGAGGTTGGGTTGTCTGCGATCCGGGCGGACGGGTGCTCGGCACCGCGTTCTGGTGGCCCTATGGAGATCAATTCGCGACCGTCGGACTGGTGGTCGTCGATCCGCATCAGCAGGGCAAGGGGATCGGACGCAGGCTGATGAATGCCGTGA
The DNA here is from genome assembly GCA_021779635.1 of Pseudomonadota bacterium. The sequence continues at coordinate 3,621 of JAJYAH010000713.1, forward strand.
TGGAGGATGCCGGTGCGCGCTCGCTCCAGTTGGTGTCCACCCGCGCGGGAAGGCGGCTGTATGAGCAGTGCGGGTTTCGTGAGCAGGGAGCAATCTGTCAGCATCTGGGTGCAGCGACCACCACCACGCTCCCGCTCAAAACGGGGGGCGCCAGCCTCAGCGCGGTGACGAGCGCCGACCTCGAAACCATTGCACAATGGGACGCGATGGCATTTGGCACCGGCAGGACGTCAGTTCTCGCCGCTGTGCTCGCCGGGGGCGAGGGCGTTGTCGCCACGCGCCACGGACGGCTCGCGGGCTATGCGCTGGCGCGCGACGCTGGTCGAGGCACGACCATCGGGCCGGTGGTGGCGGAAGATGAGACCTTGGCCATCGAGATCGTTACGCGCCTGATACAACGACGGAGCGGGATCATGCGGCTCGACGTGCCCGAGGATGCGACAGTGCTCAGGGGATGGCTCGAGTCCATCGGCATCGCGTGCGTCGATACCGCCGCCGTGAAACCCCATCCCAGTCCAAAGCTGACAATGGGGAAGGGCAAGGTGATCGACGGCTCGCGACC
>JAJYAH010000714.1 GCA_021779635.1 Pseudomonadota bacterium
GCATCGCAACCCGCTACGACAGGCTCGCGCGAAACTACCTCGCTTCCGTCTGCCTCGCCGCAGCTCTGGTATGGTGGATTTAATGAGTCTGGACCCTAGCTTTTCGCGGGTTCACGATGACAGCATCTCCGCTAATGGTGGCTTCCGCCGAGAGTGTTAGCTCCTCGTCCTTCGAAAGGATCAACAAGCCTCGCCCAGCACCTGCGTGCTCCAATGCGGTGCGCATGAGACTGTCAATCAGTGTTTCCAGCACCATCTCGCCGGATACTGCGTGCGACACCTTCATGATGGTGGCGAGATCAAGCTGGTCAACGGACGCATTGATCGTTAATGCGGCCGGCGGCGACCCTAGTTCTCCGCGCAGATGTCCATAGAGCTGATCAAGCTGATGCACCTTGGCGTCGGCGCCCCAGCGAAGGTAGCAGTTGCGCGCGTTGCGAAGATAAGTGCTGGCGATCGTCTCAAACCCGCGCGCCGCGTAGAACCGCGCGGCAAATTCGTTGGCGAGGCCCTCGTTCTGGACAAATCCGTGCTCGCGCGCCGACCGGATGGCTCCTTCGTAAGCGTGCATGGCGTCAGGCTCCCGCCCTTCCAGACGGGAAATTTCGGCGCTGACCAATGCAGTGCGATTCCCGTAATTTGCGGGACAGTTGTCCGCCCACACCATGAGCTGCCGTTGGTGATTGAGAAGCGACGCTAAATGATCATTCCGCTGCTCGCCACTCGTGGAGTCACAGGCGGCAGCCTGCGTCAGGGCGCCGTAGAAATGATAATCTGAAGCCTCCAGAAATGACCGCGTCGACCAAATCAAGGGGGCGGCGTTCTGCAGCGCGTCGAGGCCGGCCGCGTAATCTTGCGCCAGCACGCAGGCTTGCAGCTTGTGGATCCAATAGGTGCATGTGCAGAGTGCGAGAGGTGGATTTTCCTCAAGGTGCCGCTCGAACGATTTGTTACCGTACCCCGCATTGTCGGGGGAATTGAGGTCCAGCGAGAATCCACGAAGAGCCCGGATCAGCTTGAGTTGCGCTGTGTACCAATCGACAGCGAAACCGAACCGCGCCTTGCTAGCAAGTGCGAGGCCCTGTTCGGCCTCTCGTTGGACCTCGCCCAACGGTTCACCCGAGACCAAAAGGTTCGTGATGAGGTTCTTGAAGCCAAAGATCGCATAGGTCAGATCACCGCTCGCGGTCGCCATATCGAAGCCGCGCTTTATGAACGCACGGCTGGCCGACAGGTCTTTCACCCAGGGAACCGCGAATGCCCCAAACGACGCGTAGACCCGCGCCTCGAAGCGATCCAAGCCGCGCTTGTCGATGAGATCGCAGGCGAGCTGGCCGAAGCGCAAGGCCGTCTGATAGTCGCCGAAACGGAAGCCCAACACCCGGTTGATGTGCGAATAGGCATAGCACGAGGCATCATAGTTGCCGTGCTCCAGGCTCAGCGTCGTCATCCGAAGAACGACCAGGTCGTATAGATTGCTGTCGGTCAGCAGCGTGGGCGCAAACAGGCCCGAGAGAACGTCCATTGTGGCGCGATGACCGTGATCACTCATCAGGGGGAGATCAATGAGTTCCTCAATTGATCGGCCGCCGAGCAGTTGCCTCATCCGCTGGAGCTCTTGACGAATGTCCTCCTCGGACGGTTGCAGTGACCATTCAATGCCGACATGGTGGAGATATTCCAGGCCGACCTCTATGGCGCGATCCGCCCGGTCAAGCGTCAGATAAAGCGCCAGCCGCAATTGCGTGACAGCAGCTCTATAGACCACAGTTGCCGCGCGTCCGATGAGCGCTAGCAGCCGTTGCTCTGCGGGGCCGTATTCTCCGGTCAAGAACTCGCACTCCGCTCGCTGGAGCTCCAGGACGAATTTGAGGTCTTGCTGGTAATCCCAGCCTTCATCCGACAGGAGTGTCGTGCCAGCGATGAAATAGCGCAAAGCTGAAACGTAGGCCGTTGAGGCTTTGGCTCGCTTGCCCGCAATCAGGTTAAACTCGGCGATCTGTTCCTTTTCGTCGCGCGAACTGATCAGATCGGCTCCGCGGTTAAGCTGGTTGACGATCTCGAAGATTCCCTCTTCTCTCTCGCTGGGAGAAGTGTGAGACGCCAACAGCCTGCCGATTCGAAGGTGAGTTTCGGCGCGCCGTTCCTCAGGTATAAGCGAATAGGCGGCTTCCTGGACGCGGTCGTGAACGAAGCGATATGAATCCCTTGACTGCAGAACAAAACCCGCCCCAACCGCTTCAGCTAGCTGAACATGCATGTTCTCCATTGAGTCTTGGTAGATCACATGGAACGCCGTGAAGGTTGCGTTGTTGCCCAAGCAGGCCAGCAATTGCAACGCGTTTTGAGTCTCGGGCGTGAGGCGGGTCAGCTTCCAAGTCATGAGATCCACCACGTTGTCGGTGTATCCCCGGGCGTGAATACGGTTCAGATCCCAACGCCATCGTGCATCGTCGTGATCGAAGGTCAGCAGGCCCTGTTCAAAGAGCGCAGAAATAAATTGGATCGCGAAAAAGGGATTGCCTGTCGTTTTGTCTTGAACCAATGCCGCGAGCGGTCCGGCATCCTCGGGTCCACAATGAAGAGAGTCAGTAACCAACTGCTCCAGGTTGTCGCGAGTGAGGGACGCAAGGACGATGTCTTGCAATAGTGCTCCGGAATGGCGCATGGCTTCCAGTTTCCGCGTTAGCGGATGCGTTGGACCCACTTCATTGTCGCGATAAGCACCGATCAACATCAGGTATTTCACGTCGGGCTGCGTCAGGAGATCATCGATAAGGTCCAACGTCGCCGAGTCGAGCCATTGCAAATCGTCGAGAAACAGGGCGAGAGGGTGTTCCGGGCGCGCAAACACACCGATAAATCGGCGGAATACCAGATTAAACCGATGCTGGGCCTCTGGTTGTGGAAGTTCAGGAACGGGCGGTTGATCACCGATTACGGCCTTCAATTCCGGAACCAGATCAGTTGCCCGTTAGCACCTAGCGCCTCGCGAATGGATTCGCGCCACTTGCTCAACTCTTTGTCGGGTTTGCTCAGAAGTGGTCGAATAAGGCTCTGAAAGGCCTGTGCGAGGGTCGCGTAGGGGATGTCGCGCTTGTACTGGTCGAACTTGCCCGATGCAAAAAGGCCTCGCGGAGGAACGAGAGGTTTGTGAAGCTCATTGACGACTGCCGATTTTCCGATTCCGGAATAGCCGGAAACCAGCACGAGCTCCGGCTTGCCACTCTTGACGATGCGATCGAACGAGGTCAGCAGGATATCGACTTCGCGCGCTCGTCCGTAAAGCTTCTCCGGTATCAAGAGCCGGTCTGGTATGTCGTTTTCGCCAAGCGCAAAAGGACCGATCCGCCCGTGCAGCTCACATTCGGCCAGACAGTGACGGAGATCGCTCTCGACACCGGCTGCGGTCTGGTAACGGTCCTCAGCCGTCTTGGCGAGCAGCTTCATCACGATCGCCGCGACCGGAGCCGGAATTCCGTTTACCCGCTCATTGGGCGGGGTCGGCTGCCGAGCGATGTGGCAATGGATCCACTCCATGGGATCGGAGGCTGTAAAGGGAAGCGTGCCAGTCAGCATTTCGTAAAGCGTGATTCCGAGGGAATAGAGATCGCTGCGAGAATCGATAGACCGATTCATGCGGCCGGTCTGTTCAGGCGCCATGTAGGCAAGCGTTCCCGCGATGATTTCGGGCGGTTCGGGCATTCGTCGCTCGCGCGGCAGACGGGATGCAATACCGAAACCGACGAGCCACAAGTCGCGGGTGCCGATGTTGACCAGAATGTTGGATGGCTTGACGTCCTTGTGAATAAAGCCGCGGTTGTGTAGACGAGCGAGTGAAGCGGCCAAGCCTATCGCGATGTGCAGAAATGGCTTGATATCCCAAGGCGTCCCCATCATTCCCGCAAGCACTTCGCCGCCCGGGTCTTCGATCAGGAGTGCAGACGTCCCATCGCGAGACTCCATCGATAGGGGGCGAGCCGCCCATGCGGAATCCAGCTCGTTCCGAAGTCCGTAGGCATGATTAAGTCTCGCGACGGTTTCAGCCGTCGGACGTGCCGATGTTGGCATGCTCACGAGAAGTGAGGTGCGTCGATCGTCCCATATGCGTCGGGACAGGACGAACTCCTCGTCTTCCCAGAGCGTCTCGACAATATATTTCGCTGGAT
>JAJYAH010000715.1 GCA_021779635.1 Pseudomonadota bacterium
GTATCGTGGCCGGTATCGACGACGTCAATCGTCACCCCGTCATCCACACATGGTCCTACAAGCTCGCCGAGGCCGCCTGATATGATTCGAACCACGAAAACGCTGACCTAGGCGCATTGCTGCGCGATCCGGTGCGAAAACGAACCGGCTCTGTTTCCTCCCCTCACCGCTCTTTCAGGAAAAATCCTTGTCGGGAATCGGGTGGGTTCGAACCGCTTGGGCTCCCATGTTGCGGACAACAACGCACAGGAAGCCATCATGCCCGAACTCCGTGACAATCAACTGCCCTCAACCTTCAACCGCCTCGCCTGGTCCAATCTCGCCGCGCAGTCGGCCGAGCAGATTGCGCTGGCGGCGGCGCCGATCGTCGCGGTGCTGCTGCTCGGTGTCGGCGAAGGCCAGACCGGCCTGCTGCAGACGGCGCTGACGCTGCCCTTCATCCTGTTCGCCATCCCCGCAGGCTTGCTTGCCGACCGCTTCTCGCGGCGCTGGCTGATGACGGGTTCGGAGGCGCTGCGCGCGGCAGCCCTGCTCGGAATACTGCTGCTGATATGGCTCGATCTGCTGACGCTGCCCCTGCTCGCCCTGCTCGGCTTTGTCGCGGTCTGTGGGACGGTGGCCTATAGCGTGGCCGCGCCCGCACTGGTGCCCTCTCTGGTAGCGCCGAAACTTCTGGCTACCGCCAATGCGCGGATCGAATTGGCGCGTACGGTCGCCTTTGCCGGCGGACCGGCGCTGGGCGGCGTGCTGGTGGGATGGGTTGGTGCGGCGCCGGCGTTCGGCTTTGCCGCCGCACTCTCGATCGTCGCGGTCATGCTGCTGTCGGGAATTCATGAGCCGGCCCGCGAGCCCGCGCCGCGGCGCCATCCGCTGCAGGACATCAAGGAAGGTGCCGTGTTCGTGCTGCATCATCCGCTGCTGCGGCCGGTGTTCATCACGCAATTCGTGTTTGGCGCCGCGTGGTTCGTCATTCTCGCGGTGTTCGTGCCGTATGCAGTGCGGCAGTTCGGGGTCTCGGCTTCCGGCATCGGCACCATATTGGCCATGTACGGCGTCGGCATGGTCGTCGGCGCGCTGCTGGCGACGCGGGTGATGCGGCGGCTGCCATTCGGCACCGTGATCGCATTGGGACCGGTCACCGGCTTTGTCGCCGCGATCGTGTTGGCATTGACCACCATCATTCCAAGCCCCCTGCTGGCCGGCCTCGGCTTCTTCCTGCTCGGGGTCGGGCCGATCCTGTGGGTGATCAGCACCGCGACATTGCGGCAATCCGTAACACCGCCGCGGCTGTTGGGACGGGTGTCGGCGATCAACACCCTGAGCTATGGCGCGCGGCCGGTCGGCGCAGGGTTAGGCGCCATCGTCGGCGGGTTCTACGGCGCCGAGGCGTGCCTCTATCTCGCGGTGGCGATCTTCGGCGCGCAGGCGCTGCTGATCCTGATGTCGCCGGCGGTCTCGCTGGCGCGGCAGCCGGAGATGGTCACCGAGCCCGCCAGAGCCTAGCGGGCCTGCTGATAGCCACAACCCAAACTTCCTTTCGTCATGCCCGGCCTTAGCCGTCCGAAGGACGGCGTCGTTTCCGCTCGCCTGTGTGCCGGGCATCCACGTCTTTTGACGAAAAAGAAGACGTGGATGGCCGGGACGAGCCCGGCCAAGACGAGCAAAATGTTCCGGTCGCTCAGCGATTGGAGGTTCCCCCTCCCGTTTTATATGATATACATCATCTTATCTATAACGGGAGCTTCCATGGCCGACCGGACCATTTCAATCGCTGCCGCAGGACCTCGTCAGGAGGCCTCCCCGACCGTCCTGCAGATCGCCGTTCTTGCCGCGCTGGCAGCGACCGGAACGCTGGCCACCAATATTCTGCTGCCTTCGCTGCCGCAGATGGGGGTGTCCCTGAAAGTCTCGAGCGCGGCGGTGACCTCCGCCATCACGGTTTTCCTCGCCGCCTTCGCGCTCGGTCAGCTCGTGGTCGGGCCGATCTCGGATCGCTACGGCCGGCGCTGGCCGGTGCTGACGGGCTTTGCGGTATTCCTGGCCGGAAGCATCTGGTGCGGCCTCGCCGACGACCTGCCGGGCCTGCTGGCCGGCCGCGTCGTCCAGGCCGCCGGCGCCTGCTCGACATCGGTGCTTTCACGCGCCATCGCCCGCGACCTGTTCAGCGGCGCGGCGCTCGGCCGCGCGATGGCGCTTATCATGATCGCAATGGCGGCAGCCCCCGGCTTCTCGCCGCTGCTCGGCGGCGCGCTCGATCATTATTTCGGCTGGCGCTCCGAATTCGTTCTGGTCGGGGCGTTTGCGGCCATCGGAGCCCTCGGCTACGACGGCGTGCTCGGCGAGACCCATCATTCAACGCGGATCCCGCTCAATCCGCTCGCGATCGCCCAAAACTATCTCAGCCTGATCGGCGATCGCCGCTTCGTGGTGCCGGCCGCGACCGTAAGCCTGATCATGGGCGGATTGTTCGCGATGTTTTCGGCGGCCCCGCGCGTCCTGATCGAAGGGCTGCAGTTCACGCCGATTGAGCTTGGACTATTTTTCGCCGGCACCGTGATGGTGGTGTTCGCCGCCGGAATGCTCGCGACCCGACTGGCGCCACGCTTCGGACTCGACCGCTCGATCAGCGGCGGCCTTCTGGTGGCGGCAACCGGCGGCATCGGCATCCTCGTGGTATCGCTTTTCAACCCGACCTTCCTGCCGTTCCTCGCCGCCATGGCGGTGTTCCTGCTCGGCATGGGCATCGTCAATCCGCTGGGTACGGCACAGGCGCTGTCGCCATTCGGCGAGAAAGCCGGCGCGGCGTCGGCGCTGCTCGGATTCTGGCAGATGATGGTGGCGGCGATCGGCGTCTGGCTCGCCGCGACGATCTCGCATCAGGCGATGTTCGCGCTCGGCGTGGTGCTGGCGGCCGCCTCGCTGGTCGCGCTGGGGCTGTATGTCATGCGAGTGAAGGCGACTTAAGGCGCGCGTATTCATGGAATGAGATGAGGAAATGCCCGCTATTCCCCAGGAAGCGGACTTTGAGCGGGAGACTTTCGACGTCCACTTTGTGTTAGCGGCCGACATCGTCATGCGAGAGGAAGAGAAGCCCGCGTCTCGCTCAGAATTTCTTTCGACAGTTTCTCATCGTCGACTATACGGGCAAGTACGATTGCGCCGACCATGGCCGACCAGGCGGCAATCGCCGCGCGGCGCTTCTCGTGAGGGGTGTCGCCCTCGGCCCCCGCTTCGATATGATCGATCCGGAGGCGGACGCTTTCGGTCATTGCGTGCCGGAGATCGGCCGAACCTCGCGCGGCTTCCGTTCCCAAGCTAGAGAACAGGCATGAGGTGGCCCGGTTATCGCGGTGCTTGGCACTGAGGTAGCCGTCGGCAAATTGCACGGCCGGCGTGCGCGGCGTGGCAGCGCCTGGAGCGAAGGGCAAGGTATGCCGGACGGCCTCCGCGATGAGCGCCTCCTTTGAAGGAAAGTACCCGTAGAAGGCGCCGTGCGTGAGACCTGCTTCCTTCATGACTTCAGCGACCGTGACGTCGTCGAACCCGCGCTGCCTGAAAAGTCGCGCTGCCGCGACCATGATTGCTTTCCGATGCTCTGCGACCTGCTCTCGGCTCACTTTCATGTGTACCTCACCTGACCTCTTGACATTATTCAGGATGAGTATCATGAATATAATCATGATGTAAATAATGATTATGAGAACGCGATGTCCTTGACTCACCTTCCCACCGTTCTCGTTACCGGCGCCTCGTCCGGAATCGGCGCCGTCTACGCTGACCGCTTTGCTCGTCGCGGGCACAACCTCGTGCTGGTAGCGCGAGACAAACCCCGGATGGAAACCCTCGCGACGCGGCTTCGCGCTGCAACCGGGGTGTCGATCGATATCCTGGCGGCCGATCTGACCGATATTGCCGAACTTGGCACAGTCGAGAAACGCCTGCGCGAGGATGACAATATTGGAATCCTCATCAACAACGCCGGCGCCGCCGCGCCGGGTAGCGTCAAGAACCCCGACCTCGAGGCGTTTGACCGTCTGATCCGGCTGAACGTCACGGCCGTCAGCCGCCTCGCGGGTGTGGCGGGTACGCGGTTTGCCTCGCGCGGTGAAGGCGCCATCATTAACATTTCGTCGATCGTCGCGCTGATCCCCGAATTGATGCAGATCGG
>JAJYAH010000716.1:0-1239 GCA_021779635.1 Pseudomonadota bacterium
GAACGCGGGACCGCCTACTACCACTCAGCGGTCAACTACACGACATCGGGCTACGGGGATCTGCTTCTGACCCCCGCGTGGCGTTTGCTCGGGCCGTTGGAGGCAACGAACGGAGCCCTCATGTTCGGTCTTTCGGCCGCAATGGTCTTTGCCGTTGTGCAGCGGTTGGTTCTGGCCAGGTTTGAGGATCTCAGAAATTGAAGGGTTGTCGGAACGTTCGTCATCCGCGTGCGATACAGCCATCGGTCGCTTGTGTTCGCTATTGGCTTTGCTTCTGCCTTTGGCAGTTTTGAGACATGCCGACGCGCGCTTGAGAATGTCCGGAGTTGGAGGCAGGTCGGAAGTGAGCGGCGGATGGTCAAACCGGCGCAAATAACCCATCTCGGAAGCCGCCCCTTAGTCCAGCAGCGGCCTAATATGCTTGGATGCGCGGGGTTGAAACTACAAATCTAGGAGCATTTGGTTTGGCCATCGAGCGCGTGGAACGGCGGTTAGCGGCTGTGCTGGCGGCTGATGTCGCCGGGTATAGCCGCCTCATGGGTCTGGACGAGGAAGGCACACTGGCGCGGCTAAAGGCCTTCAGAAAGGCTCTTGTCGATCCTGCCATAGCCTCGCCAACCCGGGATTTCGTCAGTCGCTCGGTCGCTCACGGCGGTAGACCGGACGTCGCTCGAACAGCCCAATTCGGTCGAGATTGACCCTGCGCGGACATCGCGCTCGCCCGTGCCCTTCGCGTACATAATGCCGAGCACAGCCGTTTTTGGCGAAAAGTTCCTCTCTTGTGAAGGGCGGCCCGTTTAACGAGGAGGCTGGAGGAAATCTGGAAGGCCTGCGTCCGCCCTTTTTTTCGAGTGAGGTTGAGGATTATCTCAAGGCCGCGTGCTTCTGCGTTCCCTCCGTACCATCCTAACGTATAGGTCAGTCTATCCGTCGAGTCAGCGAGACTAGACTCACAGCATGATACCGCAGCGCGGCATTTGCCGTCACTGTGCGGGGAGAGGAGAGGCAGCGGCTCTGCGCCTCGTTGGCCCACAGATAGGCCATGCGGAGTGAGCGCATGGCTTTCCTGACACGAGCACAAGTCCATGAACAAGCCGATGTTGGACAATCAGGTTGTGCCCGATACGCCGGTGGCTGAGGCGCCGTTCGTGCCCAAACCGCGCGAAGCGGACAAGGGCAACGGCCGGAACCTGCGTGCGCGACTCCCCTTCGATCGTGTCGCGCTGCTGCTGCAGGGCG
>JAJYAH010000716.1:1249-4156 GCA_021779635.1 Pseudomonadota bacterium
GGCGGCGCGCTCGGCGCCTATCAAGCGGGTGTCTATGAGGCGCTGGCCAAGACCGGGCTTCATCCCGACTGGGTCGTCGGCATCTCGATCGGCGCCATCAACGCTGCGATCATCGCGGGCAACGCGCCCGAGAGAGGCGCCGACAGGCTGCGCGAGTTCTGGGAGGAAATCACCGCCCCTGCCATGGGCTTCGACCCCGACGTCGTCGGCCTCTTTGGACGAGGCGAGGCCGCGCGGGCGTTCGCCAATCAGGTGAGCGCCGCCATGGTTGCCACCGCCGGAACGCCGGGCTTCTTCATGCCGCGACTGTCCAATCCATGGTTTCATCCGCCCGGCACGATCGAAGCGACGAGCTACTATGACACGCGGCCGCTCAAGGCGACGCTCGAGCGCTTCGTCGACTTCGACCGCATAAACTCCGACAGGAAGGACACGCGTCTCAGCCTCGGCGCCGTCAATGTGCGCAGCGGCAACCTCGTCTATTTCGACAGCGGGACGCAGGTGATCGGACCGGAGCATGTGATGGCCAGCGGTGCGCTACCGCCCGGCTTCCCCGCCATCGAGATCGAGGGCGAGCATTATTGGGATGGCGGCCTCGTCTCGAACACGCCGCTCCAGTGGCTTGTCACGAACACGCGCGTGACGGGCCAGCGGCTGCCTGACGCGCTCGTGTTTCAGGTCGATCTGTGGAGCGCGCGCGGCGAGTTCCCGCGCAACCTCGCGGAAGTCGCGACCCGGCAGAAGGAGATCCAATACTCGAGCCGCACGCGTGCGTTCACGGATTTCATCAAGCGGCTGAAGAAGGTGGAATACTCCGTCGCCACGCTCCTGGACGAGCTGCCGGACGAGTTCAAGCAAAGCGAGGAAGCCAAGTTCCTGGCCTCGGTCGCGCAGCGGCATGCGTACAACCTCGTGCACCTCATCTATCGCCCGAGAGGCTACGAAGGCGATTCGAAAGATTATGAGTTCTCCCGGCTGTCCATGGCGGAGCATTGGCGTTCGGGCTACCACGACACCATGCGCACGCTGCGCCATCCCGAGGTGCTCGAGCGCGCGGGCAACGGCGAGGAGTTGACCATTTTCGATTTTGCCGGTGACGGCAATTGAGCCGCCGCCGTGAGAGTCGTCGGCCCTTTGACATACCCATATGAGGAGCTTCAGTGATGAGAGAAAGCGACGTCCGCGAGCGAGCGTTTGCGATGCCCCTGACGAGTCCGGCCTTTCCGCCGGGGCCCTATCGCTTCGTCAATCGCGAGTATCTCATCATCACCTATCGCACCGACCCGGAGAAGCTGCGCGCGCTGGTGCCGGAGCCACTGGTTCCCGACGGCGGCATCGTCAAATACGAGTTCATCCGCATGCCGGACTCGACCGGCTTCGGCGACTACACCGAGACCGGCCAAGTCATCCCGGTCAAGTTCGGCGATCGCAAGGGCGGCTATTCGCACTCGATGTTCCTCAACGACGGTCCACCGATCTCCGGCGGCCGCGAGCCCTACGGCTTCCCGAAGAAGCTCGCCGATCCCACGCTCCACGTCGAGATCGACACGCTTGTCGGCACGCTCGATTACGGCCCGGTGCGGGTCGCGACGGGATCGATGGGCTACAAGCACAAGGCAGTCGATCCGGTGGCGATGAAGGCGTCGCTCGCCGCACCAAACTTCCTTCTCAAGATCATTCCCCATGTCGACGGCACGCCGCGCGTCTGCGAGCTAGTCGAATACTACCTCGAGGACATCACGGTCAAAGGCGCCTGGGCCGGGCCGGCCGCACTTGAGCTTCACTCTCACGCGCTGGCGCCGGTGGCCGAACTGCCCGTGCTCGAGGTCCTGTCGGGCGTCCATGTCATCGCCGATCTCACCCTTGGCCTCGGCAAGGTGATTCACGACTATCTGCGCTGAAAGGAGATCCACCATGCGCCTCACCGATCGCGTCGCCCTCGTCACTGGCGCCGCCAGCGGCATCGGGAAGGAGATCGCCCGCACCTTTCTCCGCGAAGGCGCGAAAGTTGCCATCGCCGATTTGAACCGGGCCGGCGCCGACGCCGCGGCGGCCGAGCTCGGCGGCCCGGACCGGCGCGCCATCGGCGTCGCGATGGACGTAACCTCCGAGGAGCAGGTCGAGGCGGGCATCGCCAAGACGGTCAAGGCCTTCGGCCGCCTCGACATCCTGGTGAGCAACGCCGGCATCCAGATCGTGGCGCCGCTCGACGAGTTCGAATTTGGCAAGTGGAAGCACATGTTGGCGATCCATCTCGACGGCGCCTTCCTCACCACTCGTGCCGCGCTGCAGCGGATGTATCGGCAAGGAACCGGCGGCAGCATCATCTACATGGGTTCGGTCCATTCCAAGGAAGCCTCGCTGCTCAAGGGGCCTTACGTGACGGCCAAGCACGGCCTCATCGGGCTCGCCGAAGTCGTCGCCAAGGAAGGTGCGAAGCACGGCGTGCGCGCCAACGTCATCTGCCCAGGCTTCGTGCGCACGCCGCTGGTCGACAAGCAGATTCCCGAGCAAGCGAAAGAGCTCGGCATCTCCGAAGCGGAGGTGGTCAAGAACATCATGCTCAAGGACACCGTCGACGGCGAGTTCACCACAGTCGAGGATGTCGCCGAGGCCGCGCTATTCTTCGCCGCCTTCGAATCGAACGCGCTGACCGGCCAGTCGCTGGTCGTGAGCCACGGCTGGTTCATGCAGTGACGCCGTGTCCGAGTCCTGCCAGGCGGAACACCTTGTCCAACGCGAATTGATGCAGACGTTTCCCTGCTTGCCGGCAGTACGTTCGGCAGGCCGGCCTCCTAGACGACCGATTCCATGAAATCGGCATTGATGGAACTGGAAGGGTGTTGGCGGATTCCTCATTTGCAGTTGGCTGAATGAGGAATGGCATCATGGCAAGATGGCGGCAAG
>JAJYAH010000717.1 GCA_021779635.1 Pseudomonadota bacterium
GGGATCACGTATTTGGCGAGATTCCGGCCTATAAAATCGATGATGCCGAGATTCTCCCGTCATATGGAGCAACGGTGGCGTCGGGCCAATATCTCCTCAAGGATACAATACATGTCCCGCCCATTCATTGGCACCGATACACACTGCCGTTGATGGCAATGAACGAAGACCGCGCGCTGATTCTTCGGCAGGCGGCCGCGTGCCCCGATATCGAGGATGCGATTTATTTCGGGCATAACGCCAATTACTACCACTTCATCTGTGAAGATCTGCCGCGACTGCTTTTATTTGATGAGCAGAACGAGCGGCGAGGTCGACCGGTCTTGGTCGACCTCAACATCAGCGCTTGGCAGCAGAGCTTGCTCGTTCGATTCGGGATAGATCCATTACGTTGGAAAGCGGTTAATTTCGGCTTTCCCTTGCGACTGCGGCAGCTCAATGTTCCTTCCTTGGTGTCGAGGGATCTCCTCGTTCATCCCAAGGCCGTCGAACTTATCCGCGCACGATTGGCCTCTGCCGCGGGCAATACGGTGCCGCGCAAGGGAAAGAGACTGTACTTGTCACGAGCAGCTGGCGCCCGGAGTGCTCGATTCGTGAACGAACATGTCATCCTCCGACAGCTTGTTCGGGCAGGATTTGTCGCGGTTAATACTGGCAAAATGAGCGTGGATGAGCAAATCGAGTTATTTTCCGATGCCGAGGTCGTAGCTGGTCCGGGGGGCGCAGCGCTTACCAATCTCATTTTTGCGCCCCGCACGTGTGCTGCATTGGTATTCGCAGCGAATTCAGATGCAGGAGAGACATTTTGCAGCCTTACGTCGTCAATTGGGCAGGACTACTTTGTATGTATCGGGGATGGTCACCCTCGACCTCACCATTCCTGGATCCACACAAGCTTTGATTTTTCGATCGACCCAAAAGATGTCGCTCTGGCGCTTGAGCGGATTTTGACCCGTTAGAGCCCGGGTAAAAACGCGCGATATTTGAGGTTGGTCGGCAATAGTTGCGATGTTAGACTGATAGATGAATTCGTTCCGGGGGCTATTGAGGTTGGTGCAATGGATGGTTTGAAGGCATACGGTGTTAGCGACAGGAGCGCGCCCGCAGGGCGGCCGTCCGAAATTTGCGAACAGATTGCTGTTCGAGGCTTCGGCGTGTTGGAGGCGGTTCTTTCGGCCGCAGAAGTTGCCAGCCTAAATGAGCGGCTTGAGGAAGTCTACCTGAGGCAATGCGAGGAGGTGGCAGGGGAGGATGCGCTTCAGCGCCTCAACGATCGCGATATCGTGCGGTGTCCGCTTGCCTACCATCCGGAATTTCTTCGGCTCGCGACACATCCCTCTCTGTTGGAAATTCCGAAGTTCCTCTTGGGAGGAAATGTTCTCTTACTGATGCAGAATGGCGTGATCAATCGGCCCGATCGAGTTCAAGCACAGACCGGTTGGCATCGGGATCTCAACTATCAGCACTGGGTATCGTCCAAGCCGCTGGCCGTGAGTGCGCTGGTGTGCCTTGAAGATTTCAATCTGGAAACCGGCGGGACTGCATTTCTGCCTTCCAGCCACAAGTTCGAGGCATTCCCGTCCGAGCAGCTTGTTGTCAATTCGCAATACGTACCGAACGTGCCTGCCGGATCGATCATATTTTTTGACGCGATGACGTTCCATCGCGCCGGCATTAACAACTCCGGGCGGATTCGGCGCGCGATAAATCACGTGATCGGCATTCCGATCCTCGCGCAGCAGATCAGTATTCCCTCGATGATGAATGATCCTCCGGAAGATCCTTTCCTGCGAGGCTATCTGGGCTATCGCTGGTCGCCGTCGCCAAGTGTCCAGGCGTGGCGACAGTCGAAACTCGCCGCGCTCGAGGTCCCATCTCTACGCCGAGAGATTTAGATGATGGTTGTCGTGTCGTCGGCTGCCACATCTCGATGTAGAGCGCTCATATGAAATGGGAGAAGCTAGGCGTTATCTTTAATGCCGAAGGTCGATCGGAGTGGATGCATTCTCACGCCTACCTTCCGACAGCCCATCAGATGGGCCAGGGACGTATCCGGGTCTTTCTCGCCTTTCGGGATGCAACCCAGGTAGGCCGATTGGGATGGATCGACGTTGCTGCAAGCGATCCCATGCGCTTACTTGCCGTCGCGGAAAGGCCTGCTCTGGATATCGGTCGCAGCGGTGCATTCGACGATAATGGCGTAACGCCGTTGGCAGTCGTATCCGATGGCGCGCGTCTGCGAATGTACTACGCGGGTTGGCAACTAACCCCACGCGCGCGGTACCTTCTTTTCACGGGACTGGCTATTTCCGATGACGGCGGTGATAGTTTCGTCCGCTACCAGGAAACGCCGATACTGGATCGCACGCCCGACGAGTTTATCGTCAGAACCGGCGCTCATGTGATGCACGATGCGGAGAACGGGATCTGGAAAATCTGGTACGCAGCGGGATCCAACCTGGTGGAGGCGCACGGCAAACAAGTACCGACCTATCGCATGGCCTATCTTGAATCACGCGACGGTCTCGTGTGGCCGGGACAGAGCGTAACGGTTCTGGATCCGCAGGGCCCCGATGAGTATGGCTTTGGCCGTCCTCACATTCGCAAGATCGCTGGCACTTATGAGATGTGGTATTCGATTCGATCGCACTCAAAGGGTTACAGTATTGGATACGCTACCTCGGAAGACGGCATAAACTGGCGCCGTCGCGACGACGAGGGTGGGCTGGACCGTTCCGCGCATGGATGGGATTCCGAGATGACGTGTTTTGGGTCCGTCATCCAGAATGAACATGGTACGTTCATCTTCTATAACGGGAACGGATTTGGTCTCACCGGTGTCGGTGTCGCGCGTATGGGCGGCTAGGCCCTTTCAGTCAAGGCCAATAACGGAAATCAAGAGTGGTCTGATTTGGAAATGGCAGGGATGGCGCGACCTCGCATATCGGTTTGCATACCGGCGTACAATCATGAGAGGTACATCAGGGGCTGCATCAACAGTGTGCTCGGCCAAAGCTTTACGGATTTCGAAATCGTCATAACGGACGATTGCTCGACGGACGGCACCGTCGATGTCGTCAAATCATTCTCGGATCCCCGGATCAGGCTGTTTCAGTTGGCCAGAAATCAGGGCCCAAGCGTCGCTGCAAACAATAATTTCCGGGAGGCAAGAGGCGATTTTCTTTGTCCGCTCGCTTCCGATGACTTGTTCCGTCCTGAGAAGCTTGAGCGGCAATTAGCCTTCCTTGAGTCAAATCCGCAAATCGGAGTTGCGTTCAGCTATATGCGTTACGTCGACGAACGCGGCGCGGAAATACCAAACCACTTCGGTTACCAGTGGGTCGAGGTGGAAAATCGCTCACGCGAGCTGTGGCTGCGAAATTTCTTCTACCAGGGCAACTCCTTGTCTGCGCCCACAGCGATGATCCGCAGGAGTGTTCTGGACAAGATAGGCCCGGTTGATCCGCGTCTTCTGCAAACGCAGGACCTCGATCTCTGGATTCGTGTCTGCCTGCAGTTTGACGTGCACGTGATCCCGGAGCGACTAATCGATTATCGCGTACGCGACGACCAACAGAACGCCAGTAGCAATACCCCATTCAAGCAGGCGCAAGTCGTTTGGGAACTGACAAAGGTTTTTGAGCGTTACGCGGCGATTGAAGATCGAGCTTTCTTCGATCGGATTTTCCCCGAAGCGGCCAAGTCGGGACATGAAAACTGGCCTGTCAAGGCCAAGCTAGCGATGGTGGCCATGAATGCCGAGCTGCCTTATGTACGGGCCTTCGGGCTAAATCTCATGTATGAACTGCTCGGAGATGAAAAGACGGCGGCCGCGATTACGACCAGTGGTTACGGTTTTCCGGCCTTTTTTCGTTCGGTAGGAGAGGTCGATGTGTTTGGGGTCGCTTCTCGCGCCTCGCTCCAGTCGCGGCTCGAGGAAGCGCAACTGGGGAAGCTGAGCCGACTCAATGACCGGTTGTCCCGGCGCCTGAAGGCCGGGGTCGGCTATTTGTCGACCTTGCTGCGTAGCGACAGCTGATAGTCATTGTCGGGATTGAGTACGGCGACTTGATGGTCGTGTCACATGAATCTGAGCTTATCGATCAGGCGTCTCCTTCCGCGATACTGGACAGGTAATGTGCGTAGTCACTG
>JAJYAH010000053.1 GCA_021779635.1 Pseudomonadota bacterium
TTTCGTGACAATGAATAAAGCTCATGCAGAATTTTAGGCCGCAGTGGATCGAGCTAGCCCTCGGGTACTGGTAAGGCCTTCGACGGGCAAGATGTCAGGGAGAGAAGCGACATGCGTAAATTAATGATAGCTGCTGCTTTTGCGCTGCCGCTGGTTAGCGGAACAGCCATTGCGCAGGAAACGGTGAAGATCGGCTATATCGATCCATTGTCGGGCGGCGGCGCCAGCGTCGGCGAGATCGGCCTCAAGACGTATCAGTTCATCGCCGAAGAACTCAATGCCAAGGGCGGCATTCTGGGCAAGAAGGTCGAGATCGTCCCGTTCGACAACAAGACGAATCCGCAGGAAAGCCTGATCCAGGCGCAGAAAGCGATCGATTCCGGCGTTCGCTACCTCACTCAGGGCAATGGTTCGTCGGTCGCCGGCGCGCTTTCGGATTTCGTCAGCAAGTACAATGATCGCAATCCGGGCAAGGAAGTCCTGTACTTCAACTATGCCGCGGTCGATCCGGTTCTCACCAACGACAAGTGCAGCTTCTGGCATTTCCGTTGGGACGCGAATTCCGACATCAAGATGGAGGCGCTTACCAACTACATGAAAAGCGTTCCCGGCATCAAAAAGGTTTACCTGATCAATCAGGATTATTCGTTCGGGGAATCGGTTCGCACCGCCGCCAAGGCGATGCTCGCCGCGAAACGGCCGGATATCCAGATCGTCGGCAACGAACTTCACCCGCTGCTGAAGATCACCGACTTTTCTCCCTACATCGCCAAGATCAAGGCATCTGGCGCTGACACCGTGATCACCGGAAACTGGGGGCAGGATTTCGCGTTGCTGCTGAAGGCGGCCGCCGACTCCGGTTTGAAGGCGAACTGGTACACCTATTACGCCGGCGGCACGGGTGGGCCTACCGCCATCAAGCAGGCCAATCTCAACCATCAGGTGTTTACGGTTGCCGAAGGTTTCGCGAATGTCGACAATCCGCTGTCTCGGGAATTCGAGAAGGCACTGCGCGCGAAGTACGACTTCAGCCTGTTCTATCCTCGCGCCGTCAATGAAATGCGGATGTTCGCCCTCGCCGCGGAAAAGGCGAAGTCGCTCGATCCGGTCAAGGTTGCAGCCGCGCTCGAGGGGATGGAGTTCGAAGTTTTCAACGGCGGCAAGGGCTTCATGCGCAAGGACGATCATCAGTTCTTCCAGCCGATTTACATCGCTTCGCTGGGCGAGCGCACCGACAAGGAACCGTTCGACGAGGAACATACCGGCTGGGGCTGGAAGCAGGTTGCCAAGATCGACACGCCGCAAACCATGCTTCCGACCACGTGCAAGATGGACAGGCCAAACTGATCGTCGCGTACCGCCGTTCGTCCCGATTGAACCTTAGGTCCGAATATCGGGGCGAACGCGGGCGGTCTTTCGACGATCCTCTCGACTGAGGGTGGGGGTGCCGCTGTGCTTGAACTGGTCGTCATATCGACGTTGAACGGCGTGCTCTACGGCATGCTGCTGTTCCTGATGGCGAGCGGTCTCACCGTTATCTTCAGCATGCTCGGCGTCCTGAATTTTGCCCACGCCAGCTTCTATATGCTCGGCGCGTTCTTCGGATTTCAGATAAGCCGCTGGATCGGTTTCTGGCCTGCGCTGCTGATCGCACCACCGCTGGTGGGCGCGATTGGCGCGGCCGTTGAGCGGTATGGTCTCCGCCCGGTCCATAAGAACGGTCACGTCGCAGAACTACTATTCACGTTTGGCCTCGCCTTCGCGATCGAGGAGGTGGTGCAGATCATCTGGGGAAAAAGTCCGGTCGATTTCCGCGTGCCGCCCCTGCTCGATTTCCCCGCATTCACAATTTTCTCGACCAATTACCCCGCCTACAAGATGTTCATGCTGCTGGTGTCGATTATCATCTTCGCAGGGCTGCTGATCGTGCTGAAGAAAACGCGAATCGGCCTGATCGTGCAGGCGGCGCTTACCCATCCGCATATGGTCGGACACCTCGGCCACAACGTTGGACGTATCTTCATGCTGGTGTTCGGCGTCGGGACGGCGCTCGCCGCGGTCGCGGGCGTGATTGCCGGACCGGCGCTGGTGACGCAATCGAACATGGCCGGCCTGCTTGGCCCGATCCTGTTCGTGGTCGTTGTCGTCGGCGGGCTGGGCTCCCTGCCTGGAGCGTTCATTGCCTCGTTGCTGATAGGGCTGGTTCAAACTTTTGCGGTATCGATGGACGGGTCGCTGGCGAGCGCTTTCGGACCTCTCGGGCCTGGCAACAAGAACCCCTTTGTCGCTGATATCTGGAACGTCACCATCGCCCAGATCGCGCCCATCATGCCCTACTTTTTGCTGGTGTTGATCCTGATCGTCCGCCCGATGGGCCTTTTGGGAAAACGTGAATCATGAGCGATCCCTCCAATGTCGCGGCTCCTGCAGGTGCGCCCAGCGCTGCCAAACTGCGCTTCTATGGCTGGTGGATCGCCACGGCCGCAGTGCTTGTTGTGCTGCCCTATATTTTCAGATCAGGCGGTGCGCTGACAGCGTTCAGCCTGGTGGGGATCTCGATCATCTTCTCGCTGTCCTACAATATACTGCTGGGGCAAACCGGCATGTTGTCGTTCGGTCACGCGGTCTATTACGGTCTGGGCGGCTTTCTGGCCATTCACGGCATGAACCTGATTGCCGGATTGAAGCTGCCTGTGCCGCTTCCGCTGGTGCCCCTGATAGGCGCGCTGGCGGGCTTGTTTTTCGCTGCCGTTCTCGGATGGGTATCGACCCGTCGAAGCGGTACGGCGTTTGCGATGATTTCGCTTGGTGTTGCCGAACTCGTCGCCTCCTCTGCGTTGATCCTGCGCAGTTTCTTCGGCGGCGAAGCCGGCGTTTCCGCCAATCGAACCAAGATGCTGCGCTTGTTCGACCTGAATTTCGGATCGCAAATCCAGATTTACTATCTGGTCGCATTCTGGACGCTGATTGCGGCGATCGCGATGTACGCGCTGACGCGTACTCCGCTGGGCCGGATGTGCAACGCGGTTCGAGACAATCCCGAGCGCGTGCAGTTTGTCGGTTACGATCCGCATGTTGTCCGCTATCTGGCTTTCTGCTTCGCCGGCTTCTTTGCCGGAATTGCGGGCGCGCTCGCGGCCATCAACTTCGAAATCGCCAACTCGGCCTATCTCGGCGCGGTTCAGTCCGGAACGGTTCTGTTTGCGACCTACATCGGAGGGGTCAGTTACTTCATCGGACCGGTCGTCGGAGCGATATTCGTTACCCTGCTGTCGCTCGGTCTCAGCGACCTGACGTCGGTGTGGCAGCTGTATTTCGGAATATTCTTCATCGCGGTCGTGATGTTTGCGCCGGGCGGAATCACTGGCCTTCTGATGATGCATCGGCCCCTTCTAAAAGCGGGAACGCTCGGCAAGGTTTTGCCCTCTTATCTGATCGCGTTGGTCCCCACGCTGGCGATGGTCGCGGGCCTTATGCTGGCGATCGAGACGATCGTTCACTACACCGTCAACTCGGGCGACGATCCGAACACGAAGGCGTTCGGTATTCCATTCGACGCGTCCAGCCCCGTCACCTGGGTGGTGGCCGCGGTTCTTATCATCGCTGGATTTTTGCTGGCGCGCAAAACCTGGACCCGGGTCGGGCAGGCATGGGACGATGCGACGACCGTCGCGCGCGAAAAGGGAGTCTACGCATGACATCCCCCGCGATCGAACTGCGCGATGTTCAAAAGAGCTTCGGCAATGTCAACATCATCCATGATCTGAATTTGACGGTCGCCAAGGGCGAGCGCCATGCGATCATCGGGCCGAACGGCGCCGGTAAATCGACCACTTTCAATCTGATCAGCGGCTATATCGCGCCGACCTCTGGCAGTGTTCTTTTGGAGGGCGAGGTTATTTCTGGCTTGCTGCCTTACCAAATCAATCGCCGCGGCCTCTCGCGCAGTTTTCAGGTCACCAACGTGTTTGCCAACATGAGCGTGTGGGAGAATATCCGCTGCGCCGTGCTCTGGGCGACCGGCCACCGCTACGCATTCTGGAAAAATGTCGACAATTTGCCCGAGGTGCGCGAGCGGACGGCGCAGATTCTTCAGGACATCAATCTGCTGCCGCGCCGGGACGTTCTGGCGGGTCTGCTCACCTACGCCGAACAGCGCGCCCTCGAAATCGGAATCACCGTGGCGGGCGGTGCTCACGTCATTCTGCTCGACGAGCCTACCGCTGGCATGAGCCACGCCGAGACCGAACGCGCGGTGGCGCTGATTCGCCGCCTTACGGAAGGCCGGACGCTTTTGATCGTCGAGCACGACATGAGCGTGGTGTTTGGCCTGGCCGATCGAATTTCGGTGCTGGTGTACGGCCACATCATCGCCTCCGGGACCCCCGACGAAATCCGCTCAGACCCAAAAGTCAAGGAAGCCTATCTCGGCGAGGAGGCCGCCTGATGCTGGAGGTCAAGGATCTGCACGCTTATTACGGCAAGAGTCATATCCTGCAGGGCGTGGACATCCATATCGACGCCGGGGAGGTCGTCAGTCTTCTGGGACGCAATGGCGTTGGGCGCTCCACGACGGTCAAAGCCATCATGGGCGAGGTGCCGCCGCACGGCTCGATAAAGTTCAAGGGTGAGAACATTGCCGGACTTCCGAGCTATCGGATCGCGCAGCTGGGGTTGGGCTATGTTCCGGAGCATCGCGATATCTTTCCCGGCCTGACGGTGCGGCAAAACCTGATGCTGGGCATCAAGGATACAAGGCGTCCGGGCAAGTGGCGACTCGAAGACATGCTCGAGATGTTTCCCAACCTCGCCGCAAGGGCCGATACCGCCGCCGGCGTGATGTCGGGCGGCGAGAAGCAGATGCTGACGATTTGCCGAACGCTGATGGGCGACCCCGAACTCGTCATGATCGACGAGCCGACCGAGGGTCTGGCGCCGATCATCGTTCAGCAGGTGGGCGACCTGATCGCGGAAATCGCCCGGCGCGGAGTGGCGATCCTGCTGGTCGAACAGAAGCTCTCGATTGCGATGCGGATATCCCATCGGGTCTACGTCATGGGCCACGGCCGCATCGTGTTCGAGGGGACGCCCGACGAACTCAAGGCCAATGCGTCCGTCCGAAAGGAGTGGCTCGAAGTCTAGACCGAGCGCCGAGAGGCGGCTCCCATACGATGACCGCCATGACACGCATGAAATGCGCGGAACTCCCGATCGGCCGCCGTTCGCGTGTACGGCGCTTTGCGGACTACATGCCCCAACGCAACGCCGGCGTATGAACAGGCGCGTCCCAGAGCCGCTTCATGTCCTCGTCAACCATCGATATCGTTGCCGAACAACCGGCCATATCGAGCGAGGTGACAAAATTGCCCACCATTGATCGCGCCACGGTAATGCCGACCGGTTCGAGCAATTTGCGGACGGCATCATACATCAGATAAAGCTCCGAAAGCGGCGTCGCGCCGAAGCCGTTGATCAGCAGGATAGCCTCGCCACGCTGGCCGAGATCGGCGGCGATGGCGTTGACCATTTCGGCAGCAATGGCACCTGCCCGCATCAGCTTGACGCGGCGGCGCCCCGGCTCGCCATGGATGCCAACCCCGATCTCCATCTCGTCCTCAGCGAGGTCGAAGGTTGGTTTGCCGGCTGCCGGAACCGTGCAGCTCGTCAGAGCTATCCCGATCGAACGCGTAGCCGCATTGACGCGATCGCCAAGCGCCTTCAGGTCAGCGAGATCGTGCCCCTGTTCGGCGGCCGCACCCAGGATTTTCTCCACAATCAGCGTGCCGGCAACGCCGCGCCGTCCGGTCGAAAAGGTCGAAGTTTCCACCGCTACGTCGTCGTCGGTAATCACGGTCGCAATCGGCTTGCCCGACATCTCGCGCGCCATCTCGAAGTTCATGACGTCGCCTTCGTAATTCTTGACGATGAACAATACGCCGCCGCCGGTGTCCGCAGCCTCAGCAGCGGCGAGGATGAGATCCGGCGTCGGGGAGGTGAAAACCTGACCGGGACAGGCGGCATCCAGCATGCCGAACCCGACAAATCCGGTATGAAGTGGCTCGTGCCCGGAGCCCCCACCCGATATCAACGCCACCTTGCCGGGCTTGAGATGCCGACGCTGCACGAACGGTGCATGCTCGCCCATACGCACAATATCGGAATGCGCCGCACAGAATCCGGCGAGGCTTTCGTTCATCGCGTTCTCGACGTCGTTGATCAGTTTCTTCATTAAGACCTCCCCATTAGCATCGCCTCGACGTCAGCTATCCTCGATCAGCCTTGCGACTTTCTCTGCGAACTCGCTCAAGAGCGTATCCAGCCTGTGGTTCTTCTGTTCGCTTCCAAGATCCGGCAGCATGAGGGTGAGACGCCTGCCTCGCTCCCGTTCCTTCAGCAGAAGCAGCCGCCGCGGATGCGCCCGGTGGTAGGCTTCGAGAAACCGGTCCCTCTCCTGCGCCGAGAAATGGCAGACCTGGATAATGGGATGGACGTGCTGGGCCGGGATCGGCGTCTGATAGGCCGGGTTGGCAATCTGCGTGATGAAGCTGCGATTCTTGCCGAGTGCTTCGGCCAGGCGCTGGCGTGTGCCGGAAGGCCGCCGATCGAGCACATCGCGAAGGATAGCCTTGTAGGCAGCGATCAGATCCTGTGATCCTGCCGGGGTCGCCTGCGTGCTCATGCGGCAGAACCGGAATAGCGGGTGATCGCAGCCCTCACAGGCCCCAGCGCTCCGGGTGCGACCGAAAGAATGCGCAAGCCCTGATCGAGCAGCGCGGCGACATGCGCGGGATCGCCGGCAAGATCGCCACACAGGCTGGTTTCGCGGCCGGAGCGATCCGCATGGTCAACGACATGCCCGATCAAGTTGAAGACGGCCCGCGAAGGGCGGGCAAGATCGGCGAGTTCAGGCTCGTCCCGGCTCGCCGCCGCCATATACTGGATCAGATCGTTGCTGCCGATGGAAAAGAAGTCGGCATTGAAGTCCTCGATGGTGAGCGCCGCCGCCGGCACTTCGACCATCATGCCGAGCGGCGGCAATTGCGCTTCCTGGCCCTCGCGGAGCAATTCCTCGACGGCCTGTTCTAGCAGCGCGCGGCACCGGTCTAGTTCCTCCGGCACCGTGACCATGGGAATCATCACCTTGAGATTGCCTCCGACGGCAGCGCGGGCCAACGCCCGCAACTGCTCGCGAAACACGTCCAGATGCCGCAACGAGAGCCGCACACCCCGCACGCCCAGAAATGGATTGATGTCTCCGGCTCGCGTCAAGCCCGCAATCGGCTTGTCGCCTCCAGCGTCGAGGGTACGGATCGTCACCGGCTTGCCGGCGGCCCACTCGACCATGCGCTGGTAGATCCGGTATTGCTCTTCCTCGGTTGGCAGTTGCTCCCGACCCTGGAACAGAAACTCGGTCCGCATCAGGCCGATGCCGTCGACATTGGCAGGATCAAGTTCCTCAAGTTCGGCGAGACCCGTTACATTGATCATCACGCGAACCAGTTCGCCAGCAGCCGTCAGCGCGGGGCCACGGAACGATGCCGCCGCCTGCCGCTGCTTTGACTGTTCGGCACGACGTTGACAATAAACCGTTCGCGTATCGCTGTCGGGATCGACAATGAGAAGTCCCGCGTCGCCGTCGAGCAGGGCATC
The DNA here is from genome assembly GCA_021779635.1 of Pseudomonadota bacterium. Next base: position 7,651 of record JAJYAH010000053.1, read on the forward strand.
GCTGCCACCTTCGAGATGATTGACGTCAACTCCCACGATCATCGGCACGCCGCGCGACCTGGCTAGAATGGCGACATGGCTGCTGGGGCTTCCCCGGCGCAATATCAAGCCGCCGTCACGCCAATCGCTGGCTAGAAACATCGAAGGAGGCATATCGTCGGCCGCAACGATGACCCCGGGCGGCACGGTTTGATCCATTTCGCCTGCCAGATGCCTCAGCACGCGATCGCGGAGGTCGCGCAAATCGGAGGCCCGGGCGCGGAAATAGGGATCTTCCGCCTGATCGTAGGATGCGATTTCCGGATCGATCGCAGCACTCCAGGCCCGCGTGGCAACCTCGCCGCCGGCGATGCGGGCGAACCCCGGCGCTGAAAGATTGTCGTCTTCGAGAAGTGCAATCTGAAACGAGAGAATCGCTTCCGCATCAGCGTCCTCGACCTGGCCGGCGAGCGCGGTGAGATCCGCCTGCGACGCCGCGAGCGCATCGACAAGGGCCTGATGCTCCTCCGCCGGAGATCGTTTTTGACGGGCCTCATGCCTGGCGGGAGCCAAGCGCACGAGCGGTCCCAGCGCGATTCCGGGAGCGGCAGGCCTCCCCTCGATGCGATGGGCCGTTCGATGCGTTCTATCGTCCATCCTGGAAATCTCCGTCGACCAGCGTCACCAGCGCTTCCAATGCGGCCTTCGCGTCGCTCCCCTCGGCGCGAAAATAAATAGTCGAATCCTTCGGTGCCTTGGTCGCCATGACCTTGACGATGCTCTTGGCGTCGACCCACGGCCCGTCCGGCGACAGGCCGAGATCGATGCGCGATTCAAAGGCCTTCGCGAGCTTGGTCAGCTTGACCGAGGGGCGCGCATGCAACCCGACCTCATGCCGCATCAGCACCGACGCCCGAAACTTGTTCATCACGCTTGCCCCGCCTCAGACCGGTGTCAGCTCTTCGGCGGTGCGACGCACGGCCTCGAGCGTGGCGCCGGAAGCTGCTTCCGTCGCCGCCATGACCGCGCCCTCGACCACAGGCGCATTGCAGACGACGACGCGGTTGCGGCGCGATTCCGGCAACATCTCGATCGCCATCTCGCTATTGGTCTCCGCGCCGCCGAGATCGACGAGAATGGCAACGCCGCGTTCGGACCACGCCCGATCGATCGCCTTCATGATCGCTTCGACGCTGGTACCCAACCCGCCGTCCGGGTCCCCGCCGCACCAGCCGAGCGGCACTTCGCGACCAACCATCTGCTCAACCATCAGCGCGGTGCCCCGGGCCACATCCGCCGAGTGAGACACGATAACGATTCCGACATTTTCGCTCATGCCAATCCTTCCATGACGTCTGCGACCGCATCGACGATCAACGCAGAGGATCGTGCGCCGGGGTCCATGTGACCAATGCTGCGTTCGCCCAGAAACGACGCGCGACCGCGGATTGCCCTCATTGGAATGGTTTTCTCGGCAGCGGCCCAGGCCGTCGCCTTCAGCCGTGCCGCCACGCCGCCTCCCCCTTCGCGCAAGACGCCGAGCACCGGAAACAGCACGTCGAGCATTGTTTTTTGACCGACATCGGACTTTCCTCGCGCCTTGACCGCGTCGATCGCAGTGGCAAACGCATCGGCCGCCTGCTCGCGGGTCACCTCGTCTGCCAGCGACTTGCCGAGCGACATGAACAATGTCCCGTAAAGTGGACCCGAGGCCCCGCCAACCTTCATGACGAGGGTGGTGCCGACACCCTTCAGGGACTCGCCGAGGTTCTTGGCGGAGAGCTCATCGGCCGTCGCCAGAACAGCTTCAAAGCCGCGCCGCATGTTGATCCCATGGTCGCCGTCGCCGATGGCGCGGTCGAGGTCGGTCAATTCATCCGCACTCGCAATGACACGATGCGCCACCGTTTCAAACAGAAGTTTGCGGGTCCGTCGATCCACCATCATGCACGCCCCCGTAATCCGTCGGTGCCAATCCGGTTACCGGACTGATCGAAATAAAGCGGTTCGGCAAACTGGAGTGAGACCTGATCCCCTGCCTTGAGCTGCTGGACAGGGTCCGCGAGGGTCACGAGCGAGTGGGTAGCGAGCTTGAGATGAACGTGGTTCTGATCGCCGAGATGTTCCACCCAATGCACCTGCGCCAGTGGTCCGGGATGATCCGCCGGAGATATCCTGATGTGTTCAGTCCGCAAGCCCACGGTTTGCACATGCGCCGGCACGGCATCGCTGCCGAGGAGCGCCGCCGGAATGAGGTTGATAGTCGGTGTCCCAAGCCGGCTAGCCACATAGGTACTGTTCGGCCGCTCATAAATCTCCCTGGGCGTCCCGAGTTGAATCAGTACCCCTTCGTTCATCACGCCGATCCGGTCCGCCATCGTCATGGCCTCGGTCTGGTCATGCGTCACGTAGAGGATGGTCGTTCCCAACTCGCGCTGGATGCGCTTGAGCTCAAGCCGCAATTCGGCGCGAAGCTTGGCATCCAGCGAAGACAGCGGCTCGTCCATTAGATAGACCGCCGGCTCGCGGACCAGCGCCCGGCCGATGGCGACCCGCTGCATTTCGCCGCCGGAAAGAGCGGTAGCTCGATTGCCAAGCTTCTGCCCGATATGAAGCAGTTCCGCGACCTGATGGACCCTGCGGCGAACCACCTCCTCGTTCATGCGTCGCGCCGGCGACCGCAACGGAAAGGCCAAATTGTCGTAGACGGTCAGATGAGGATAAAGCGAATATTGCTGAAATACGAACGCGACGTCGCGCTCGGCCGGCACTTCGTCCGTTACCACGCGCCCCTGGATCACCACATTGCCTCGATCGGGCTGTTCCAGGCCGGCAATCAAGCGCAGCGTCGTCGTCTTTCCCGCACCGGTCGGGCCCAGCAGCACGACAAACTCGCCGTCCGCGATGGAAAGGGAAAGGCCGCGGACGGCTTCGACCGCGCCGAAGCTTTTGCTGACGTCTACCAGCGCGACTTCAGCCACGGCTTCCTCCTTCATAAAGCGACGAATGCAGCGCCTGCCCGCTGGTTGCGTCGAACAGCGAGAGCCTGTCCGGCCGCAACGCAAGCCCCACAGTCTCACCCACCCGAACCGCTTTACTGGAAGGCAACCGCGCCTTTACCCGGCCATTGGCCGTGACGATGGTAACGATTTGTGTGGTGCCGAGATACTCGGCGCCAATCACGCGGCCTCGCAGCGGCGAGGCATCGGCGAACGACACATTCTCCGGCCGTACGCCAAGCGCGAACCGGCCCTCGGCGCGATCCTCGAACAGCTCCGGCATCTCAACAGAGGCGCCGTCGATCCGGATATGGCGATCGCCGCTCCGCAGTGAGGTCTGGACGTTGATAAAGCTCATCGGCGGCGCACCGATGAAGTCCGCGACGAACATCGTGCCTGGACGATCATAGATCTCTTGCGGCGTTCCGATTTGCTCGACGCGACCCTGGTTCATGATGGCGATACGGTCGGCCATCGCCATTGCCTCGAGCTGGTCGTGGGTGATGTAGACGGTGGTCGCATCGATGCGGTCGTGCAGTTCACGCAACTCGCCGCACATCAACCTGCGAAACTCCGAATCCAGCGCGCCCAACGGCTCATCCATCAAAAAAGCCTTGGGGCGGCGTACAATGGCGCGACCAAGGGCGACGCGCTGCCGGTCGCCGCCGGATAGCCCGCCGACCCGGCGCTCCAGCAGATGGTCGATCCGCAGCAATCTCGCTGTTTCCTCGACGCTTTGCCTGATCTCGGCGCGCGGGAAATTCTGACATCGCAGCGGAAAGCCGATATTCTGGCGCACGTTCATATGTGGATAGAGCGCAAATAGCTGAAATACAAAGGCGATGTCGCGCGCTGACGCCGGCAGCGCCGTCACGTTCTCGCCATCGAGCAGAATGCGACCGGAGGTCGGCAGTTCGAGCCCTGCGGTCATGCGCAATGTCGTGGTTTTGCCGCAGCCCGAGGGGCCGAGAATGACAAAGAACGAGCCGTGATCGACCGTGAAGTTCACGCCCTTGACGGCGGCGAACGTTCCGAACGTCTTGGCTACGCTTTCGAGCTTGATCTCTGCCATGGCGCCTAATCCGGAAAATGGCTGACGATCACAAATCCCAGCGTCCCGGCCAGGATGGTGACGAAGGAATAGCTGTACAGGTCCAGCGAAAGCGGCTGCATCAACATCAGGACGCCGAGGCCGATCAACGCCATCGCGACGGCTTCGCAAGGGCCGCGACGGAGCCAGAGTGGCCATCTCGATGCGGAATGCGCGATCCTTTCCGTCATTTGCGCACCGCCCCAAAGGTGATGCCGCGTAACAGATGCCGACGCAGCAAGATGGTGAAGCACAGGATCGGGATGAAAAACAGCGTCGTCCCGGCAGCCACCGCGGGCCAGTCCTGACCTCCCTCGCCGATGATGAACGGAATGAAGGGCGGCATGGTCTGCGCGTCGCCGCTGGTGAGCAGAACCGCAAAGGCGTACTCGTTCCAGGCGAAGATCAGGCAGAAGATCGCGGTGGCCGCGATGCCGGTGGTCGCCTGCGGCAGCACCACCTTGAAGAAGGCCTGAAGGCGCGTATAGCCGTCGACCATCGCAGCCTCTTCATACTCGCGCGGAATTTCGTCCATGAATCCCTTCAATAGCCACACCGCCAGCGAGACATTCACCGCCGTGTACAACAGGATCATGCCGAGCTTGGTATCGGTCAATCCGAGGTAGCGGAACATCAGGTAGATCGGGATCGCCACCGCGATCGGCGGCATCATCCGTGTCGACAGGATGAAGAACAGCAGATCGTCAGCAAGCGGCACGCGAAATCGCGAGAATGCATAGGCCGCGATGGTGCCGAAGCACACCGCCAGAAAGGTCGAGCCGAAGCCGATCACCATCGAATTCACAAAGCGCGGCACCACCTTCGATGGCCCGCCAATCACCATGTTGCGTGAGCGCACCAGACGCTCATACCAGCTCTGCGGCGGCGGCAGGCTGGCGAGAAATTCAGGCGTCTGCCGCGAGCGCGTCGTGAAAAGATTGACGTAGCCTTCGACCGAAGGTTCGAACAAGATCTTGGGCGGATAGGCGATCGAATCGGGCGGCGTCTTGAAACCGGTCAGGAATATCCACAGCAACGGCAGAATGGTCACCACCGCGTAGGTGACGACGAGAAACGAGGCGACCATCTTCGACAGTGGCGATGGCTCGGCCACGGAATGTGCGGTGACGGGCGTTCTCATCGCTGCTTCACCCGATTGAGGGCTTTGACATAGATATTGGCGGCGCCAAACACCGTGACAAAGAGAATGATGGCCAAGGCCGACGAATAGCCGGTACGCCATTTCTCGAAAGCCTCGCGTTTCAGGGTGATCGACGCCACCTCCGTGGTCGAACCCGGGCCGCCCGAGGTGAGCAGATTCACCATGTCGAACATCTTGAAGTTTTCGATAGCCCGAAAAAGAATGGCGAGCATCAGGAACGGCATCACCATCGGCAGCGTGATCGACCAGAATTGCCGCCAGGGCGATGCGCGATCGACCTCGGCCGCCTCATAGATGTAATCCGGGATTGAACGCAAACCCGCAAGACAGATCAGCATGACATAAGGCGTCCACATCCAGGTATCGACCAGAATGATCGACCATGGTGCCAGCCGCACGTCGCCGATCATCTGAAACGAGCTCGGATCGATTCCGGTCAATAGCGCGACCGCGTTGTTGAATAGCCCGATCTGCGGCTGGAGCAGAAATGTCCAGAAGTTCCCGACCACCGCCGGGGAGAGCATCATCGGCAACAGAATGATGGTGGTCCAGAAGCTGTGACCGCGGAAGCGGCGGTTGATCAGAAGCGCCAGCCCGAACCCCAGGACCAGTTCGAGCACGATCGACCACAGCACGAAATGAGCTGTGGCCTGCATCGCCTGCCACACGTCGGAGTCAGTCAAAATGTCGCGGTAGTTGTCGAGGCCGACATACGCGATCGGCGCATTCGGACGATTGGCGCGATAGTTGGTGAAGGAGAGCTGGATCGTCCACAACAACGGGAAGATGTTGATCGCCAGCAGGAGCAGCACCGATGGCGTAATGAACAGCCACGCGATCGCCTTGTCGGACATTCCGCCGAGTCGCATTTTCAGTCGGTGCGGTGTCCGGGTGACAGCCCGCTCGGCGAGAGTGCTCATCTGAGTCCTGTTGTTCACAGATCGGGATTCGCCAAAGGAGATGGTCTCCCGATGCGAAAGATCGGGAGACCACGGTTGATCAAGCTAGATCTTGCCTTCTTCCTTGAACACCTTTTGCCAATCCTTGACCAGGAGATCGAGGGCTTCCTTCGCGGTTCCCTTATCGGCCACGACATAGTCATGGACGCGCTTCTGCATGTCGAGCAGAAGTGTCGCGTAGGAGGGTTCGGCCCAGAAGTCCTTTACGATACCCATCGACTCCAGGAAGTCAGCAGCAAACGGCGCACTCTTCGGGAAACTCGGATCGTTGAGCACCGCCTTGAGGCAGGAATATCCGCCAAGCGCCCACCACTTCTTTTGAACATCGGGCTGCGCGAACCATTTGATATAGGCGAGCGCGTCGTCCTTGTGTTCCGAGTAGGAGACGACCGAGATCCCCTGCCCGCCGAGCTGAGTAAAGTGAAACTTCTCCTTCGGATTGACGAAGAAGCCGATCTTGTCGCCGCCGACATTGGGATCCTTGTGGAGACCGGGAAAGAACGCGAAGAAGTTCATCTGCATCGCGACCTGCCCGGACTTGAAGGCGTCGAGGCCCTCCGACATGTAGGCGTTGCTCATGCCCGGCGCCGTGCAGCACTTGTACAGCGACTTGTAGAATTCCAGCCCCTGGACCGCTTCCGGTGAATTGACGAAGCCCTCCATGTGGTAGGGCTTCTTCGGGTCGTCGTATTGAAAGCCCCAATCATAGAGCGCGTTGGTCACGCCCATGGTGATGCCTTCGGAGCCGCGCTCGGTATAGATATAGGCTCCGTAGACTTTCTTGCCGTCGATCTCCCTTCCCTGGAAAAACTCGGCGATCTGCTTGAGTTCATCCCAGGTCTTGGGAGGGGCAAGGTCGCGTCCGTACTTCTTCTTGAAGTCCGCCTGAATTTCCGGTCGCGCGAACCAATCCTTGCGATAGGTCCAGCCGATCGCGTCGCCCATCGCCGGCAACGCCCAGTAGTTCGGCGTGTTCTTGGGCCACTCGGAATAGCCGACCACCGTCGCCGGCATGAAATCGTCCATTGAGATTCCTTCCTTGGCGAAGAAATCGTTGAGTTTAACGTAGTGGCCGTTCTCGGCGGCCCCGCCGATCCACTGGCTGTCACCGATGATGACGTCGCAAAGTTTTCCCTTTGAATTCAGTTCGTTGAGAAACCGGTCCGCGTAGCTCGTCCAGGGGACGAACTCATATTTCATTTGAATTCCGGTTTTGGCGGTGAAGTCTTTCGAAAGCTCCACCAACGCGTTGGCCGGATCCCACGCCGCCCAGCACAAGGTCAGTTGCTTGGTCTGGGCAACCGCCGGACTTCCCATACACGAGGCAACAACAACCGCGGTCGCCCCCAACGCACGCATCATCTGGATCATTACACAACCTCCCTGTTGTTTGCAGGCGATTGCCTGCCTGTCCTGCCGATCACACTTCGCCGTTCGGCGTCTATGCACGCAGACTTAAATCCCGCTTCAGCAAAACCGCGGGAATGATGTTTAGTATTATTGTTAAGCATCAGCCTTTCACTAAACATTTTAGGAGTCAATGGGCCTCTTGCTCGCTTGCGCAAAACGAAGTTGTTGCTGCACTGCAACCATTAGCGCGAGCACTTCCACGGAAGTCGAAAGAAACGTGATGAGGGATGTTGTTTAGTAATTTGGATGATCAGCCGCCCCGCGCATTTCGCGCCGGTACCGCTGATGCTGCCGCCGGTAAATGTCGGAGCCTGTTCGGAGTCGAATGCCTTTAGGGCATTCATCGCGAGGATATGCGTGGCGGCTTATTTTTTCGGCCACTTCGACAGGCGTTGCGGTTTAGGCGAGCTCGAAATCCTCGAGCATCGGGGCGCGCATGTCGTGTTCGAATCTTTCGAAGGACCACGGATAGGACGCCACATTTCCCTTGGCGTCGATGTACCAGCTTCGGCATCCGGACGCCCAGATCGAGCCGGCCACTTTCTCCCGGAGCGCGGCGTTGTAGGCTTCGGTCGGCTCGCTCCTCGCCGAGATTTCCCCTACCTGGCCCGACTGGAGCAAACGCACGAGCTGAAGCACATAATTCAGCTGACGCTCGATGGTCATCAGAAATGAAAAGTTTCCGATCGGGCTGTGCGGCCCTCCCAGCATGAAAAAGTTCGGAAAATCCGGAACGCTGATGGCCCGGTAGGCCTTATTTCCATCAGCCCAGGCCTCATCGAGCGTCCTGCCGCCGCGACCTGAAACCATCATCGGGCGAAACAGTTTGTGGGTGTTGAAGCCGGTCGCGAGAACCAGGCAATCCAGCCCGTGCAAGCGGCCATCCGCCATGCGCACGCCGTCGGCTTCGATGCGATCGATTTTGGTGTCGACCAGCTCCGCGTTCGGCTTCTGGATCGCCTGATAAAAGCGATCCGAGATAATCAGGCGCTTGCATCCCATCTTGTAGCCGGGCGTCAGCCGCGCCCGCAGGTTCGGATCGACGACGCTGTCGAGATTGGCCTGACAGGCCTGCGCCATCGCTGCGTAAACCTCGGCGCTTTCACCAGCGAGAGCGGCACAGAAGGTATCGTTGAAGGCTTGCGCGAGATAGTCGTAGCGCGCCTGCATCAGGGAAGGATCCGTCCGGTATTGCTGCCGTTTTGCTTCCGAATATCGCACATTGGGTTGCGGCATGATCCATTTCGCGGTGCGCTGGAACAGAAAGACCCTTTCCACTTCATCGACAATGGCCGGCAGAATCTGGCAGGCCGTCGAGCCCGTGCCGATGATCCCGACGCGCTTGCCCTTCAGCGACACGCCGTGATCCCAGCGCGCCGTGTGAAAGGCCGGTCCTTTGAATTCCTTCAACCCGCGGATATCGGGGTAAACCGGATGATGCAGAACGCCTGTCGCCGTCACGACGACATCGAACGCGCCTTCATTTCCCTGGCTCGTTTGAATATGCCATTGATGGTCGCGATAAACCGCTTCGGTCACTTCGCAGGAATAGTGGATGAGTTGATTCACATCATACTTTCTTGCGACATCCTTCAGGTAAGCGTGAATTTCCGGCCCGGGAGCGTATCGCTGGGTCCATTCGGGATTCGGCGCAAAAGAATACCGGTACAAATGCGACGGCACGTCGCATGCGAGACCCGGATAGGTATTGTCCCGCCAGGTGCCGCCGAGATCGGCCGCCTTTTCAAAAATGGCGATGTCGGAAATGCCGAGCTCTCTCAGCTTGATCGCGGTCACGATGCCGGATGCACCGGCACCGATGACGGCTAGCCGCAGTGTCCTGGCCTTGGCCGTGCTTCGGTCCATTGCAGTTCCGCCCGGGCTGGTGCTCAGATCTCCTTTATATTCGCGATTTCATCGGCACCGCAACGGTCGCGCA
>JAJYAH010000718.1 GCA_021779635.1 Pseudomonadota bacterium
ATCAAACAGTGAACGTTCTTCTCGGTATCGGAAATGGCGCCGATCCGACAGTCCATCGCCACACTGGCGAGGCCATAGGCATCCAGACGGGCAATTTTCCTGTCGGTCTCGAGCAGTTTGATCATGCCCATCGAGGCATTGTCCATCGCCTTGTTCAGATCGGGGTCCTTGGCATACGACACCAGATATTTCGCCGTTTCCTTGGTCGGGCGCTCCATGTCTTCCGCCTCGCGCGGATTTTTCGGGCTGAGGCAATGGATGCCCTTTTTGATGTTGACCACCTGAGAGACCCGGCAATCCGAAACCGTCGGCATGAGCTTTTCGGCTTGCTCGGCGGAAACGCCGCGCAGCTCGGCCAGCAACTTGACGGTTTGCGCCTTGGCCTGGGCCCAGGCCTTGTTCAGGTCTTGGTCGAAGCCCATGCTGATCCAGGACTTCCTGGTCTCGATACGGGGGAAATCCAGCGGCTTGTCCTTGATGACCTCCACCGTAAGGTTGAATTCCTTGTAGGCGGTTTCCAGCGCAGTGAGGTTGATCTCGCCGTTGCCCTGACCGGCGTGGGAATCGCCGGTCCACAGCAGCGCCCCCGGCACATACACGGGGACATAGAGCGAGGAGCCGGCGACGAAATCGCGGATGTCCATGTTGCCGGCAAACTCTCCAGGAGGCACGCTGCTGAAGCGTCCCGGCTCCTTGCGCGCCACCGCGAGCGTGCCCGGGAATGGCTTGAGCGGGATCACGACGCCGGGAAGAAATTCGGTCGTCATCTTGTCGAGGTCGAGATAGACATACTTGACTTGGCCATCGGCATAGATCGTGGGAAATTCACCGAACATGCCCGGAACGTTGAAGTTCGTGGCGTAGGCGCGGGGCACGATCTTGTTGAGCGTCACTTTCAGCACGTCGCCCGGCTGCGCTTCCTCGATATAGATCGGTCCGGTCAGTGTGTGCGGCCCACGGCCGGGGAAATCCGTGCGTGTCTTCTTGATCTGCTCGATCGTCGTGCCCGGAACCACCTGATTGTGGGCGTGCATCATGGTTTCAAGCACGATGGTGTCGCCGGAATTTACCCGCAGCACCGGCGGCTGGGCATTATCGAACCAGCCCCATTGGGTGGTGTCGAGCGTCGCCGGCAAGAGGTGCATCTTCTTGCCATTGGGCAGATTCACGACGCGGAGTTTGAAATCGGCTGGCCCGACCCCCGGATAATCGGGTGTGGTGCTTGTCGCCGTTGGCGGGAATGGCGGCGTGGCGACTGGAGGCGGGGATGTCTGGGCCAGCGCTGTTGCGCCAAGAATAAAAGCCCCGCAGGCACCGAGTGCGATGCGGGACGTCAGCATGGACGACGTCATGTTTCCCCCTGATCAGCTACGAACCGCTGTTTTTATATTGCTCAAACTATAGGCACTTATTTTCCTTCCGGCAATCCGCCGCGTGCGAAGTCTTTGAAGCGTTCGATCTGCGATGTGCACCGCGAAAGCATGAGCAAGGCTTTCGCAATGAAGCTTCCTCGCGCCATTGGATCAACGATGAGATAGTGTGTGGACAATTCAACGCGTCCGGGCCCCGATTGACAGTAGGCTCACCAATCTGTTTCATCGCGGCAACCGCGCTATAATAAGATGCCGGGGAGGAATCATGGACGACATTGTTATTGTCGGCGCCGGCATTGGCGGTTTGACGCTCGGGTTGACGCTGCACGCGGCGGGGATCCCGTGCAGGATTTTTGAGTCCGCGCCTGAAATCCGCGCCGTCGGCGTCGGTATCAATCTTCTCCCGCACGCCACCAGGGAATTGGCCGCGCTCGGCCTGGAGGCCGAGCTGGCGCGGGTGGCGATCGCCACCCAGGATGCGACCTTCTTCAACCGCTTCGGTCAGCTGATCTATCAGGAGCCGCTGGGCCGCGCCGCGGGCTACGGCCATCCGCAATTCTCGATCCACCGCGGCGAGCTGCAAATGGTGTTGCTGGAGGCATTCCGGGCGCGCGCCGGGGCCGACCGGCTCCTCACCAACCATCACTGCGTCGGCGTCGAGCAGGACGAGACCGGCGTCAGCGTGCATTTTTCGGCCGGGCCGGGCGGTGCCACAAGCCGCACCGTTCGCGGCCGCGCCGCGATCGCCTGCGACGGCATCAACTCCGCGGTCCGCAAGCAGTTCTTCCCCGGCGAAGGCCAACCTCGCTATTCCGGCGTCAACATGTGGCGTGGCATAACGCGATGGAAGCCGATCCTGTCAGGCGCGAGCCTGATCCGGGCGGGATGGCTGTCGCACGGCAAGATGGTGATCTATCCGATCCGTGCCGCCGGAGCCGACGGACGGCAACTCGTCAACTGGGTCGCCGAAATTGAAACGCCGGTCTATCGCAAGCGCGACTGGAACCGGCCGGGCGCGACCGATGATTTTATCGGCGCGTTCGCCGACTGGCATTTCGACTGGCTCGATGTTCCCGCCTTCATTCGCGCCGCCGACAGCGTGCTGGAATTTCCGATGGTCGATCAGGACCCGCTGCCGCGCTGGAGTTTTGGCCGGGTGACGTTGCTTGGCGACGCCGCCCATCCGATGGTGCCGCGCGGCTCCAACGGCGCCGGCCAGGCGATCCTGGATACGCGGGCGCTGACGTCGGCGCTGCTCGGCACGGGTGATGCGGTTGCCGCGTTCGTCGCCTATGAGAAGCAGCGCCTCGAGGCGACCACGCGCGTCGTTCTGACCAATCGCACCAACCCGCCCGACGCCATCCTGCGCGAGGTGTTTCAGCGCACGCATGATCGGCCGTTCGCCTCGATCGAGGACGTCATCAGCCGCGACGAACTGGCCGCTCTGTCCGACGGCTACAAGCAGGTCGCCGGCTATTCGAAGGAAGCCTTGCGCGCGTGACGACGAGAGAAATCGCCGCTTCACGCAATGTGCGCTGGAACACCCATGATGCGGTTATGAGGCCGTCATTGCGAGCGAAGCGAAGCAATCCATCTAACCGTGCAGAAAGATGGATTGCTTCGTCGCGGAGTTTATCATCGGGCCCGCCGAAGGCGGAACCTGTTGGCTCCTCGCAACGACGAGAGGGTTTCGGAGAGACGAATGGCGGTCACGAGAGCTGAAGCAAGTACATCGCCCGTCGATGTCGCCGAGTACATCGATACGCAGCCCGTCGGCGGTTTTCAGATCAGGTTGCTGCTGACCTGCGCGGCGGTGCTGTTTCTTGACGGCTTCGATACCCAGGCGATCGGCTATGTCGCGCCCGCGCTCGCCAGGGAATGGGGCCTGACCAAGGGCGCCTTGGGACCGGTATTCAGCGCGGGCCTGTTCGGCCTGATGATCGGCGCGCTGATCTTCGGGCCGCTGGCCGACCGCATCGGACGTAAGAAGATCATCATTTTCTCCACCCTGGCGTTTGGCCTTGGCGCGCTCGCCACCGCATTCGTCCAGGACGTCAACACGCTGCTCGCGATCCGGTTTCTGACCGGCCTTGGTCTGGGCGGGGCGATGCCGAACGCGATTGCGATGACGTCGGAGTTCAGTCCGCATCGCCGCCGCGCCACCATGGTGATGATCATGTTTTGCGGATTTTCGACGGGCGCGGCCCTCGGCGGCCTGCTGGCGGCGGCGTTGATCCCGCATTTCGGCTGGCGGTCGGTATTTGTCGTCGGCGGCACGACGCCGCTGCTGCTGGCGCCGATCCTGGCGCTGAAATTGCCGGAATCGGTGCGGTTTCTTGCGCTCACCGGTCGGGCAAATGAGCGTGTCGCGCAGCTGCTGGGGTTCATCAACCCGAAGGCCGCGTTTGCTCCCGCCACAAGGTTTGTCGTGCGTGAACCGGAACTGGCCGGGATTCCGGTCCTGCATCTTTTCAAGGGCGGACGTACCCTGGCCACGCTGTTGTTGTGGGTGGTGTTCTTCATGAGCCTGCTCGACCTTTTTTTCCTGGCGAACTGGCTCCCCACCGTTCTCAACGATCTCGGCGCGTCGGTTTCGCTGGCTGTCGCGATCGGATCGATGCTGCAGGTTGGCGGCGTCGTCGGAACGCTGGCGCTCGGCAGCATTATCGATCGCTTCTCGTTTCGCGCGCTGGCGCTGGTATATTTCATGGGTGTCTTCGCGGTCGGCGCGATCGGCCAGTTCGGGCATTCGGCC
>JAJYAH010000054.1:0-13203 GCA_021779635.1 Pseudomonadota bacterium
AATCGCTGCCGCCGCTTCGCTATCGCCTCAGGTCACGTCGAGAACCCTGCTGAAGCGGGGATCGCGCCAGACTTCTTTGGTGATGCAATCGGCGAGTATTTCGGCGGCGTCCCAGACGTCCTGAAACCGGATGTAAAGCGGGGCAAAACCAAACCGCATGATATTGGGCGCTCGAAAATCGCCGATGACGCCGCGTTCGATCATCGCCTGAATGACTGGATAGCCCTTGTCGAAAGCGATCGCGACTTGGCTGCCGCGCAACGAAGGTTGCCCCGGTGTGACGATTTGAAGGCCCGGCAACAGGTCCGCAACGCGCGCCATGAACAGTTCGGTCAGGGCGAGGCTCTTCTGTCTCAACGCGGACACCTCGGTTCCAGCCATGGCGTCGAGAGCCACCTCCATGCCGCGCAGCGAAATGATCGGTTGGGTTCCGCAAAGAAATCGCTTGATGCCTTGGTGTGGCCGGAAGTCGCGATCGAAGGCGAAGGGAGCGGCATGACCCCACCAGCCCGATAGAGGGTGTTGTGCGGCGGCCTGATGGGCTTTCGCCACTGCAATAAATGCCGGGGAGCCCGGGCCTCCGTTCAGATATTTGTAGGTGCAGCCGACCGCGAAATCGATGGCGTCAAGATCGAAGCCGATCTCCACCACGCCTGCCGAATGGCAGAGGTCCCATATCACCAGCGCGCCAGCGTCGTGAAGACGCTGAGTGATGGCAGCGATGTCGAGCAGCGCGCCGGTGCGGTAGTCGACATGCGATAGCACGGCCACCGCGACTTTCCGATCAATCAGGACGTCGATCGGACCATCGCGGCCGATCAATCGTCGCTGCATCGGGCGGCCGGCCGACTTCATGGCGCCCTCGATGATGTAGAGATCCGTCGGGAACGAAGCATCCTCGGCGATGATCACGTCGCGATCAGGCCTCAGGCCGATGGCCGCCTGGATCGCCTTGTAGAGATTGATCGACGTGGTGTCGCAAACCACCGTTTGACCCGGGGCCGCCCCGATCAGTGCCCCGACGCGGTCACCGAGCCGGACCGGCATGTCGAACCATCCGGCGCTGTTCCAACTCCTGATCAGGTCATGGCCCCATTCCTGTTCGATTGTCCGGCCGAGAACGCCGGCTGCGGAGCGCGGCATCGGACCGAGCGAATTCCCGTCGAGATAGATGACGCCTTCCGGAATGACAAAACGGTCGCGCAAGTCGCGAAGCGGATCTGTGGAGTCCCGTTCAACGCAAGCGGTGCGTGTTACATGGGAGATGGCCGACATCATGAGAGGCTCGCGATCAAATCCCGACGACGTCCTGGATCATCCAGTTCGCTTTGTTAGTCGTAAATCGAACATCTCAAGCATGTGCTTGCTCTCTGGAAGAATGGCAACTGCTGCCGTGGATTCCGTAGGCCGTTCCGCTCTCCAAGGAAATCCCGATTGACAGCAAAAGTCTATCCTTTTAGGTTTAAAGTATCGTCCTGCGCGACGACGAGAGGTGTGGGTGCTCATCCATGCTCAGTTGGCCATGTGTGGCTCAGGCAAATTATCGGGTTGGGGATTTTTGTCGCCGTCAGTCTGTGGTGCACTCGAAAACGGGATCATGTTCTCCGTTGAAGCTGGCTCGGCCACGATGAGTAAACCCAGAGAAATATCATACTCCGGCTATCTCCAGCTCGATCGGATTCTGCAGGCCCAGCAGCCGCTTTCGTCGGCCCACGACGAGATGTTATTTATCATCCAGCACCAGACATCGGAGCTATGGATGAAGCTCGCAATTCACGAATTGAGTGTTACCTGCAAGATGATCGCGGAGGACAATCTTCAGCCGGCCTTCAAGGCGTTATCGCGGGTATCCCGTATCTTTGAGCAGCTGAATTCGGCCTGGGATGTGCTTCGCACCATGACCCCCAGCGAGTATACGCAATTTCGTGGGTCGCTCGGACAGTCGTCCGGCTTTCAGTCCTGGCAATATCGGATGATCGAATTTGTCGTCGGCAACAAGAATGCCGCGATGATCGGCATTCACCATGATGACAAGGTGATCGTCGAACGGCTTGAGACGGCGCTTTGCGCCCCAAGCCTCTACGATTACACCATCCGGCTCCTGCATCGTCGCGGCCTCGGTATCGACACCTCCGCGATCGATCGCGACGTCTCGCTTTCGCATGTCTGCAGCGAAAGCGTGTTGAAGGCATGGTTGTTGGTTTATCGGGATCCGGCGCGCTTCTGGGAATTGTATGAACTCGCCGAAAAGCTGGTCGATTTCGAGGATTATTTTCGCCGCTGGCGTTTCAACCACGTCACGACCGTCGAGCGGGTGATCGGATTCAAGCGCGGCACCGGTGGCTCATCGGGCGTATCTTATCTGCGGAAGATGCTCGATGTGGTGTTGTTTCCCGAGCTCTGGCAAGCCAGGACCCAGTTGTGAAGGGGCTGATCGACATCTCGCCACCGCTAATCGTCGGCATGGGCGTGTTTCCTGGCGACGCTGCCTTCGAGGTCAGCCAGACCTTCGCGATTGGACCCGGCTGTCCCGTCAATGTGGCCAGGATTGCGATGTCGACGCATTGCGGTGCTCACGTCGATGCGCCTCTGCACTGCGATCCTGCGGGCGCCAGTATCGATACCTTGGATATCGACGATTTCATCGGTCCAGCGAGGGTGATCGACGCGCGCGGTCCGGGACCTCTTTGTCAATTTGAGGAGATCGAGTCCGCTCTGGATGGCGCACCGCCGCGGCTTCTTTTCAGGCTGATGGAGGGCGGCGATCAGTTCACCTGGCCCACAGGCTTTCGCGCGCTGGCGCCGGAAGCCGTGGAGCGTTTGGCTCAGTCAGGTACCCGGCTGATCGGCGTCGATGTTCCCTCGGTTGACCCGGAAACCTCGAAGGAACTACCGTCTCACATGGTGTGCCGGCGGCACGATATTCGCATAGTCGAGAACCTGGTGCTGGCAGGCGTGATGCCCGGTGATTACGAATTGATTGCGCTGCCGTTGCGGCTGAAGGGGCTCGATGCAGCGCCGGTGCGCGCTGTGCTGAGGCGATTGAATGCCTAATGAGATAGATGGGGAAATGCTTGCAGAGCCGAAGACCTGCGGGCGCGATGGTGCCCAAATGACATCCCCAAGCCTTGCAAGTTTCCGGTATGCCCGATTTAACCTTACAACTAGGGGCGATCTGCGAATTGCAGACCATGTCGGGAAGAAAAGCGGGAATGAAAGTATCGCACGTTGAGGTAAAACCCGCGTCAGCGCGCGGGCAGGCGACGGCCATGATCGAGATCGATCATGTCTCGCAGGTATTTCAGATCTCCGGACGCCAAGATCATCTGGCGTTGTCGGATATTTCATTGACCATCGAGGATGGCGCCTTCGTCTCCATTCTCGGCCCCTCCGGCTGCGGGAAATCGACGCTGCTCTATATCGTCGGCGGCTTCGTCAATCCGACCGAAGGCGTGGCGAAGGTGAAGGGCAAGCCGATCACCGGGCCCGGGCCCGACCGCGGGCCAGTATTTCAGGAGTTCGCGCTGTTTCCGTGGAAGAGCGTGCTCGGCAACGTGATGTATGGTCCCCGCGAGCAGGGCGTGAAGCAAGACGAAGCCGAAGCCCAAAGCCGCCGGCTGATCGAGATGGTCGGCCTCAAGGGCTTTGAGCATTTTTATCCCAAGGAGCTGTCGGGCGGCATGAAGCAGCGCGTCGCGCTGGCGCGCACGCTGGCCTATCACCCTGTGGTGCTCTTGATGGACGAGCCGTTCGGGGCGCTTGATGCGCACACCCGCACGCGGCTGCAGAACGATCTTCTCAACATCTGGGAACGGGATCGCAAGACGGTGCTGTTCGTCACCCATTCGGTGGAAGAGGCGGTGTTCCTGTCGGACAAGGTCGTGGTGATGACGCGTTCGCCCGGCCGCATCAAAGAGATCGTCGATATCGATCTGCCGCGTCCGCGCCGCCGGGCGGAGCTGCTGCTGGATCCCCGTTACCAGAAATACGTCGTCGATATCGAGCGCATGATCGACGATACCAGCGAAGATGAGTTGAGCCCATGATTTCAGTGCGCGCGCTCGTCACGCGGTCGGCGCCGTTGCTCGCCTGCCTCGGTCTGCTTGGTATCTGGCAAGTCGCGGCGTTGATCCTCAACACCGACAGCTTCCCAACCGCGCTGGAAGCGGTCCGCGCCATCCCGTCCATCCTTGGCGACAAGGAATCCCTGATCAACATCCTCGCCTCGCTGCGCCGCATGGCGATCGGCTTCAGCGTGGCGGTGGCCGTCTCGATTCCGCTTGGGTTGGTGATGGGCCGCAGCCGCGGCGTGGCATCGTTCCTCAATCCGCTGCTGATGGTGACCTATCCGGTGCCGAAGGCGGCGCTGATGCCGATCATCATGCTCTGGCTCGGCGTCGGCGATCTCGCCAAGATGCTGGTGATCTTCCTCGGTGTCAGCCTGCCGGTGATCTACCACAGCTTTCAGGGTGCCAAAGCGGTCGAGGAAAAGATGCTGTGGTCCGGTGCGGCGATGGGCCTCTCGGCGGCGCAGCGCATGATCCGGATCGTGCTGCCGGCGGCGTTGCCGGAAATTCTCACCGGGTGCCGCACGGGTCTCGTGCTGGCGCTGATCACCATGGTCACGAGCGAGATGATCGCACGGCAGTCCGGCGCCGGAAATATCCTGTTCAATGCGCTCGATATGGGTCAGTACGACACGGTTTTCGCGATGATTATTATCATCGGCGCGATGGGCATCGGGCTTGACGCCGCGTTCGAGAAGTTGCGCGCCAGGCTCGTTAGATGGTCCGAGCCGCAATTCGATCTTCCGTTGAGCTTCTCATGAACGCGCGCGCCGTGACGACAGATATTCTGCTGGGGATGGTGCCGATCGCGCTGCTGGTTGGGCTGTGGCAGGCGATCGACTCCTTCGGTTATGCGCCAGCGACGTTGCTGCCGCCGCCCGGCGCCGTGTTCGGGCGTCTGGCACAGCAATTGGCGACCGCTGCGTTTCAGCAGGAAATCGGCGCCACGCTGTTCCGGTTGTTCGCCGGATTCTCGATCGCGGTGATCCTCGGTGTCGGCATCGGCCTTGCCGCGGCGGCCAGTCCGGCCGTCAACGCCGTGGTGCGCCCGGTGGTGCGGGTGCTGGCGCCGTTGCCCAAGGTAGCATTGTATCCGGCTTTGCTGCTGCTGCTGGGATTCGGTCACGAATCGAAGATCACGCTGGTGGCGGCAGACGCGCTGTTTCCGATTCTGCTGTCGACTTATTACGGCGCCTCGATGGTCGAGCAGAAGCTGATCTGGTCGGCGATGGCGGCGGGCACGCCGCGCCGTCAAATCCTGTTCAAGGTGGTGCTGCCGGCCGCAGTGCCGTCGATCCTCACCGGCTGTCGCATCGGTCTCGTGATCTCCTGCATCGTGGTGTTTCTTGCCGAAATGATCACTTCGACCGATGGCCTCGGCCATCTCCTGATCGCGGCGGCGCGGACCTTTCAGGCCGTCGACATGTTCGTTCCGCTGATCACGATTTCGCTGCTGGGCCTCATTCTCAACGGGCTGCTGCAGGCGCTGCGGTCATATCTGTTGCGCGGGTTTCCGGAAGTTTGATATTGCAGGGTCGTCATTGCGAGCCAACGGGTCGCGCGAATGCGCGCCCGATGATACACTCCGCGAAGCAATCCATAGCCGGATTAGACAGATAAGGAAAAAGGGAATCAAACCATGCTGGCAGATCGCATCGAAGCGAAATGGATCGACGCGTTCTGCGAGATTTTCGAGCGCTGCGCGGTCAAGCCCGGCGATACCGCCGCGATCCTGTCAGAGACCCAGTCTCGCGCGCTCAATGTCCATCTGGCCGAGCTTGCCTTGCTGCGAATGGGCGCCCGGCCGTTTCACGTCATCGTGCCGACGCCGCGCAACCGGCAGATCGTGCCGATCCGTTCCACCGGCGCCAGCGAGGCGATCCAGCGGCTGGGGCCGGTGATATCAGCCCTGCAGCAGGCAGGCTTTGTGGTCGATTGCACCGTCGAAGGGCTGATGCACGCGGTGGAGACGCCGGAAATACTCAAGGCTGGCGCCCGCATTCTCAATATCTCCAATGAGCATCCCGAAGCGCTTGAACGCATGGTGCCGGATCTCGCTCTGGAAAAGCGTGTACGCGCCGCCGCCAAAATGCTGCGCGGAACAAAGCGGATGCGCGTCACCTCCAAGGCGGGGACCGAACTCGATGTCGATATGGTCGGCGCGTCGACGGTCGGCGTCTGGGGCTGGACCGACAGACCTGGGACGCTGGCGCATTGGCCCGGCGGCATCGTCGTCAGCTTTCCCAAGAGCGGCAGCGTCAATGGCACGCTGGTGATGGCGGCCGGCGACATCAATCTCACCTTCAAGCGCTATCTGACGACGCCGATCCGGATGACGCTGAAGGACGATTACGTCACGGATCTCGAAGGCGACGGCGCCGATGCAACCATGATGCGCGCCTATCTGGCGGCGTGGGGCGACCGCGAGGCCTATGCGGTGTCGCATGTCGGGTTCGGCATGAACCCCGCCGCCCGCTATGAGGCGCTGACGATGTACGACCAGCGCGATACCAACGGCACGGAGCTGCGCGCGGTGGCCGGCAATTTCCTGTTTTCGACCGGCGCCAACGAATTTGCCGGGCGCTATACCGCCGGACACTTCGATCTTCCGATGATGGGCACCACCATTGAACTCGACGGCGTCGCCGTGATCCGCGAAGGCGTGCTGCAGGACGTGTTTGGGTAGTCTAATCCCGATCGAGCACCGGCGGTCGGGCCAGGCCGAAATGCCGGAGCAATTCGACCAGTGCGGCCAGGCGCTGCTCGCGATAGGCGTCGAGATCGAGGCCGGCATAGTCAAGGAATCCGGCGCCGGTCCGCATGCCGATGCGGCCGTTCTCCATATTACGTGAAATCACCTCGGGCGCACGATAGCGGTCGCTGCCGAGTGCGCCTTCGAGATAACGACTGGCGTAATAGAGAATGTCGCCGCCGCCCCAGTCGATGAATTCCAGAAGGCCCATCACCGCATAGCGAAAACCGAAGCCGTATCGGATCGCCTTGTCGATATCCTCAGCGCTGGCGACGCCTTGCTCCACCATGCGCGCCGCCTCGTTCATGGCCAGCGCCTGGATGCGCGGCACGATGAAGCCGGGGGTGGCGGCGCATACCACCGGCACCTTGCCGATGCCTTCGAGCAGGGCCTTGACCCGCGCGGTGATAGCCGGATCGGTCGCAGCCCCCGGTGAAATCTCGACCAGCGGGATCAGGTAGGCCGGGTTCAGCCAGTGCACGTTGAGAAAGCGCCCTCGAGGGTCGACTGAGCTTGAGAGATCGTCGACCAGGATCGTCGACGTGGTCGAGGCGATGATAGTGTCGGGGGCGACGCATTTCGAGGCCGCTGCCAGCACCTCGCGCTTGAGCTCGACCACTTCCGGCACGCCTTCGAACACCATGCCGGCGCCGGCCAGTGCCGCAGCCATGTCCTGCGCCGGCACCACGGAGACCCGGGCGATGATGGATTCGGCGTCATTGCCATCCAGCAATCCGAACCGCGCCAGACTGGCCAGCGTCTTCCTGATTTCACCAAGCGCATCGGCCTCGAGCGTCGCGAAACCGTCCGCGGAACGCGCCTTGATATCGATCATGGTGACCGCATGGCCGGCATAGGCGAACGCCACTGCGATGCCGCGACCCATGCGGCCGGCGCCGAGACAGGCGATGGCGGGACGAGGTGTGGTCATCGCTGGAAGCCTTCGCGCAACAGGATTTGCAATTGATCGCGATTGAGATCACCGAGACCGAGGCTTGCCAGCGTCCGCCCGTCCTTCATGAAATCCGCGCCGCAGATCGCGCCGCCGATGGCGAGAAACGATTCCGCCAGCGGGGTCGCAACCCCGGCAAGGTTGGCCACTGAAACCAGGAACGACAGGCCGAGGCGCAAATCCTCCCGCATGTAGCGATGCTCAGACAGCACGATTCGCTCGCGCCAGTCGCCGGAATCGGTCAAGCGGTCGTGCGAGCCGCGGCCATACATCCATTGCTCGCCCTCGCTCGCATAATGATGCGCCAGCGGAAAATGCGGGCTGCCATAGCCGAAGCCCTCGCGTACCGCGACGCGTTCGGCGTCGAGTGCGTCGGTGACCCGGCGGATCGCCGCCTGGGTGCCTTCCTTGTGAATGTCCCAGCGCTCGAAATGCTCGATCGGCCCGGCGTTCATGATGATCAGCGGCGGATGGATGATCGGCCCGGCATTCATCAGCGCCGCCGACAGCGCGTCGCCGCACGGTTCGATCACGCCGGGAAATGCGCGTCCGATCACGTCGATCGTGTGACCGGCCGTATCAAGCGGAAATACGCCGACCGGTAGCCGCTTGGCGCGGATGGTGATGGCAACCTCAAATGGTCCGTGCTTGCGGGTCAGCCATGGCAGCGTGCCGGTCTCGGCAAAGCTCACCGCCGCGCGATTGCCGGCGTCACGCATCGCCATAGCAAAGACCATCGAGCCAAATGTCGCCGGCGGCAGGAACACCACCTGGCCATCGGTCAGATGCGGCGCAAGGCGTCGGGCGATGTCATACTGCGCGAAGGCCGGGGCAGGGCACAGGATCAGCTCGGCGTTCATGACGGCCTCAGCCATGTCGGACGTCACCAGCGCCAACTGCACATCGTGGCGGCCATGGGCATCCTTGACGATGATGCGGGAGCCCGCCGCGCGATGCACCGCCACCTGAGCCGTGTCGCGCCGCCACAGCCTGACGTCGTGGCCCTGCAGCGCGAAATCGCCCGCGGCGGCGAACGACCCGTTGCCACCGCCCAGCACGGCGATCTTCATGACGCGTCTCCGTGCGCCGGCGCCGGCTCCACCATCTGCCGCAGCATGAAATGTTGCACCTTGCCCAAGGCGGTGCGCGGCAGGTCATCGACGAAAACGATCTCACGCGGCACCTTGAAGCGGGCGAGTTGCGTCAGCACATGCACTTTCAGATCCTCCGGCTCGACCGAACATCCGGCGCGCCGGATGACATAGGCTACCGGCACCTCGTCCCATTTCGGATCGGGCCGGCCGATGACGCCGCATTCGACGACATCGGGATGCTCGAGCAGCACGCGTTCGACTTCCGCCGGATAAATGTTCTCGCCTCCTGAGATAATCAGGTTCTTCTTGCGGTCGTGCACCCAGAAATAGCCTTGCGCATCGCGCCGGCCGATGTCGCCGGTGCGATACCAGCCGTCATGCAGCGCCTCGCGGGTGGCTTCGGCGTTGCCCCAATATTCGAAGAAGACGTTGGGTCCGCGCACCACGATTTCGCCTGGCACGTCAGGTGGCAGTTCATGGCCGTCGGCATCGATCACCGCCGCCTCGCAGCACAGGCCGGGCAGGCCGGTCGAGCCGACACGCGAAAGATCGCCGCCAAGCCTGGTATAGATCGCGACCGGACAGGTTTCGGTCGAGCCATAGACCTGAAGCACCGGCACCCCGCGCGCGACAATGCGCTCGATCAGATGCGGCGGCACGATGGTCGATCCGGTGGAGACCGCCTTCAGCGAGGACAGATCGGTGGCGGGCCAGTCGGGATGGTCGGTCACCGCCTGGATGATGGCCGGCACCAGCACCGTCAGGGTCGGACGGTGCTGCCTGATGACGGCAAAGGTGGCCTCCGGCGTGAAGCGCGAAAGGATGGTCACGGTGGCGCCAAAATGCAGCGCCGGGGTGGTCTGGATATTGAGGCCGCCGACATGGAAGAACGGCAGCACGGTCAGTACATGATCGTCCGAGGTCAGGCCGTGCATGTGCTGGCTCATCACGGCGTTCCATACCAGCGCCTCCTGCCGCAGCACCGCGCCCTTGGGTCGTCCCGTCGTGCCTGACGTGTAGACGATCAGCAGCGGACAGCGGAGGTCGATATGCGGATGGCGGCCGTCGCCGCGGGCCCGCACCAGCAGCGCGTCGAATGCGCTGCCCTGCGGGGGCACAAAATCGAGCCCGACAAGGCTGGTATTGGGCAGCTGTTTGGCGAGCTCGGGAACGATCGCCGCGAAGGCCTGCTCGAGCATCAGCACTTTTACCGAGGCGTCCGACAGGATGAATATCTGCTCGGCCACCGCAAGCCGCCAGTTCAGCGGCACCAGCATGGCGCCAAGCCGCGCGCAGGCATAGAGCAGCACGAGGTAGTCCGGCCGGTTCATACTGAGGATCGCAACGCGGTCGCCACGGTTGACGCCGAATTCCGCCTTCAGCGCGCGGGCGGCCTGTTCGATGCGATCATGCAATGTCCGGTAGCTGAGCGCTTCGCGATCGAAAATGATTGCCGTTTTGCCCGGCGTGAACGCCGCATTACGCTCGATGAGATCCGAAAGGTTCATTGCGAGCTAGTCGTCCGATTCGCCGTTCTCGTACAGCGCTTCGCGCCCGATGCGGTCGAGGCAGAGTTCGGCGGTCCATGGCAGCATCAGCGAACCGCAGCGGCTGTCGCGATAGATCCGCTCCAAGGCTAACGATTTCAGCATCGCCTGACCGCCGCAGGTGCGGATTGCCAATGTTGAGATCTCGTTGGCGCCTTCCATCGCGGAATATTGCGCGGCATAGGCCCGCAGCACCTGCTCTTTGGTGGGATTGGAGCAGGCTTCGGTGATCGCCTGAAACCAGATCGCCTTGATCTGTTCGAGCTTGATCTGCATCTGTGCCACCGCGATCTGCTTGGTCGGATACATCCGGCGCTTGACCGGCGGCGTGCCCGGCATCTCGCCGCGCAAATAGCGCACGGTGAAATCATAGGCGGCCTGCGCCAGGCCGACATAGGTCGGTGACAGCGTCAGGAACATATGTGGCCAGCGCATCGCCGCCTGAAAATAGACGCCGCGCGGCATCAGCGCCGCATCCTCGGCGACGAACACATCCTTGAACAACAGCGTGCGCGATACCGTGCCGCGCATGCCGAGCGGATCCCAGTCGCCGACCACGGACACGCCGTCGGCCTTGGCCGGCAGCGCCAAATAAAGCGTGTTGCGGCGGGAGGCTTTCTCGCCTTCCGCAATTTCAGTGCAGAGCACGCCGTAATAATCGGCGTGGCCCGAAAGCGACGCAAAGATCTTCTTGCCGTTGACCAGCCAGCCGCCCTTGACCGGCTTGGCTTCGGTGCCGAACGCGACGCCGCCGGCCGCTGCCGCGCCGCCTTCGGAGAACGGCTGCGAATAAACAGCGCCGTCGTTGACGATGCGCCTGTAATGCATCGCGCGGCGGCGTTCGTGTTCGGCACGCGTTGCAGCGTCCATGTCGAGATCGTCGGCCAGGGGGCCGGACCACAGCGTCGAGCAGACGTGCATGTTCCAGGTCAGCGCGGTCGCGCCGCAATAGCGACCGATCTCGGCTGCCGCCAGCGCGTAGGTCTGGTAGTCGGCGCCAAGGCCGCCAAGCCTCTTTGGAATGGCGATGCCGAGCAAACCGGCGCGATGCAGGTCCCCGTAATTCTCGGTCGGGAATTTTGCTTCGCGGTCGTAGCCTGCCGCGCGACCTGCGAACACGGTTTGGCCGAGTTCGCGTGCGGTCGCGATGATCGCCGCCTGTTCGTCGCTCAGCCGGAACGCGGTGGGATCGAAGATCGGAGGATCGAGGCTGATCCCGTCGGCCGCCGTCATGCCCTTGCTGGTCTGTACAGTCATCATGCCGTCACGCGTGTTGCAGTCATGTCTACTTTCAGGAAGTGATCGAGTGCGGCGTTGAAGGCCTCGGGGCGCTCCAGATTGGCGAGGTGGCCGACGCCGTCGAGTTCAACATATTTTGCGAACCGAATATAGCTCGCCATCTTCGCCATCATCGGCGCCGGCGCATTGTTGTCGCGGGAGCCCGACAACAAAAGCGTCGGCACCGCGATGTCCTTGAGCGCGCTGCGCAGATCGAATCCCATCAGCGCCAGCATGGTGGCGCGATAGGTGGCCTCCGGCACCGCGGCCATGCAATCGCGGGCAAGCTCCATGCCGCGCGGATCCGGGGCGTCACCGACGAGTTCCTGCACCAGCGACGGCGCCAGCGATGCCAGCGTCTCGCCGCGATCGAGCGGGCCGAGCCGTGCGCCGATGAAGGCTTTCTGCCAATCGCCGTCAGGTTTCCCAAATGCCGGGCTGGTCTGGGCCAGCACAACGGCGCTAGCGATGCGGGGATTTTTCGCCAGCAACTGCTGAACGATCATGCCGCCGATCGAATGTCCGACCAGAACAGGCCTGATCGCGCCCACCTGCGGCAGGAAATCCTGCAAGGCATCGGCCAAACTCGCAATGCCGACGGCGGGCAATGGCGCCGACCCGCCATAGCCCGGCATGTCCCAGCCGATGGTGCGAAAGCGATCCCCAAAAAATGCCAGCTGGCCGCGCCACGCCCGCGCCGCACCGCCAATTCCGTGCAGGAATACCAGCGGCGGCAAAGCGGGATCGCCGGCGGCCTCATAGCAGAAGCGGCCATCCTTCGTTGTCATGGACGCGGAATCGGCCACGCCGGACCTCCTGTCATGTCGGACCCTGCCGATGCTAACAGGACCTCCGGCCATGAAAAGCGATAATTTTATATTTAAAGCAATTGCGGACCGGGCGACATTCGCCGGTCGGATTATTCATTGGCCTCGGGCGGCAGGAAGTTCACTTCATGCTCGGCGGAGATGCGGACGATTTCGCCGACATCGGTCAGATTGTGAAGCTGATTGAACAGCGCCTCGAGCTTCTGGGTGGGCGATACCCAGAACAGCGCCCGCGCCGGCTTGTCGGATTTGTTGAAATAGCCGTGCGGAATGCCGCGGGGCAGCCGAACCAGATCCCCCACATTGGCCTGAACCCAAACGCCATCCAGCTTCAGGTCCAGCATGCCGTCCTGGACCAGGATGAATTCGTCCTGGGTCGGATGGATATGAACCGGGACAAACT
The DNA here is from genome assembly GCA_021779635.1 of Pseudomonadota bacterium. The sequence continues at coordinate 12,921 of JAJYAH010000054.1, forward strand.
GGCCGGGATCGCTGTTGGTCTCGAACGCGAAGGTCGAGTCCGTCACCGCCTTTGGGAAATAGACCTGTCCAAGAATATTCCAGGTCTTGCCGGAATAGCCCGTACCGTTCTTCGTGATGCCTTTTTCGAGAGCTGCCATGATTTTCCTTCCTCCCTGTGTCCGGCCGACGCTACCTGCGGCGCCTCGTCTGTCAAGCATCCCCGGCCGGGAGTTGATTTCTTGCAAAAGCTTGAAGTCTAAAATATACGCCTTGAGAAGGTCGATCAATTCATTCGGGGAGGC
>JAJYAH010000054.1:13213-17165 GCA_021779635.1 Pseudomonadota bacterium
CTCGCGCATGTCTGGACTGCCGCGTTCCTCGCATGCGCTCGTCACCGGGGGCGGGCGAGGCATCGGCCGCGAGATCGCTTCGGTGCTGGCGCAGGCCGGAGCGACGGTCACTGTGCTCGGGCGCGATCGGGCCGCGCTGGATGAAGCCGTTGCCGCCGGTGCCGCGCATTTCGCTGTTGTGGCCGACGTCGCCGATCAGGCGGCGGTTGCCGCCGCGATTGCCGAGGCGGCGGCGCGACAGCCGATCGATATCCTGATCGCCAATGCGGGTGCTGCCGAGTCCGCGCCGTTCACGAAATCCGATGCGGCGTTGTTCAGGCGCATGATAGACGTCAACTTCATGGGCGTGGTTCATGCGGTCCAGGCGGTGTTGCCCGCGATGAAGGGCGCCCGTTACGGGCGCGTCGTCGCTGTCGCATCGACCGCCGGTCTCAAGGGGTACGCCTATGTCAGCGCCTATAGCGCCGCCAAACACGCGGTGGTCGGGCTGGTGCGCTCACTGGCGCTGGAATTGGCCAATACGGGCACTACCGTGAATGCGGTGTGTCCCGGCTTCACCGATACCGATCTGGTGGCCGGCAGCATCGACAACATCATGAAGAAGACCGGCCGCAGCCGCGAGCAGGCGGTCGCCGAACTTGCCAAACACAATCCGCAGGGGCGCCTGGTGACGCCGGCGGAGGTTGCCGATGCGGTGCTCTGGTTGTGCGGCGAGGGCGCCGGTGCGATCACCGGACAGGCGATCGCGGTCGCCGGCGGAGAGGTTTAGGACGCGCAAATAGCGCGTAAGTCTGAAACAAGGAAAATCCCCATGAGCAAACCGGCCAATCCCGTTACGCTGCCATTGGCGCTGTATACGCCCCATCATTTCCTGCTGAAGGTGAATGACGGCGTGGCGACGGTGACGCTGAATCGCCCCGAGCGTAAAAATCCGCTGACCTTCGAGAGCTACCGGGAATTGACCGATTTCTTCCGCGCCTGCGCGATGGACGATGAAGTCAAGACCGTTGTGGTGTCCGGCGCAGGTGGCAATTTTTCCTCGGGCGGCGATGTGTTCGAGATCATCGGCCCGCTGGTGAAGATGGACACCAAGGGCCTCACCGCCTTCACCCGCATGACCGGCGATCTCGTCAAGGCGATGCGGGCCTGTCCGCAGCCGATCATAGCTGCGGTCGATGGCATTTGCGCCGGCGCCGGCGCGATCGTCGCGATGGCCTCGGACATGCGTCTGGCCGCAACCGGCGCCAAGGTCGCGTTCCTGTTCAACAAGGTCGGCCTTGCCGGCTGCGACATGGGCGCCTGCGCGATCCTGCCCCGCATCATCGGACAATCGCGGGCCTCGGAACTGCTCTATACCGGCCGCTTCATGACCGCGGAGGAGGGCGAGCGCTGGGGTTTCTTCAGCCGCATCGTGACACCCGAGCAGGTGCTGTCGCAGGCGCAGCTTCTGGCCAAGCAGGTTTCCGAGGGGCCGACGTTCGCCAACACCATGACCAAGCGCATGCTGGCGATGGAATGGGCGATGTCGGTGGAGGAGGCGATCGAAGCCGAGGCGGTCGCCCAGGCGCTGTGCATGACCACCGCGGATTTCGCCCGCGCCTTCGAGGCGTTTTCGAACAAGGTGAAGCCGGTATTTCAGGGCAATTGAGCCTAACCTCGTGGTGAGGAGCGCGCTCCTTGGCGCGCGTCTCGACCATGAAATTGTGGCCCATCCTTCGAGACGCCGCGCAAAGTGCGCGGCTCCTCAGGATGAGGTAGAACTTGCTGACGCGCCAGGGCTTGCCCCAAAATTACTTTAGGTTTAAAACAATCCGAAAGGTCGGACAGCGGCGCCGGAGGCCCTCATGAAGATCGCGATCATCGGTGGTGGACCGGCGGGTCTCTATGCGGCGATCCTGCTCAAGAAGCAGCGGCCGCAGGCCGAGATCACGGTCTACGAGCGCAACCGTGCCGACGACACCTTCGGCTTCGGCGTGGTGTTCTCCGACGCCACCCTCGACAATTTCGAGAAATACGACGCCCCGAGCTATCGCCGGATCACCCAGGAATTCGCCTATTGGGACGATATCGCCGTGCACTTCCGCGGGACGGTGCACCGGGTTGGCGGCAACGGTTTCTGTGGCTGCTCGCGCCGGATGTTGCTCCTGATCCTGCAGGAGCGGGCGCGCGAGCTTGGCGTTACGTTGATGTTCGAGGCCGACATTGACGACGAGGCGCGCTTTGCCGACGCCGATCTTGTGGTACTGGCCGACGGCATCAACAGCCGCTTCCGCGACAAATATGCCGAGCACTTTCAGCCCGAGGTGGATGTCCGCTCCAATATGTTCGCCTGGATGGGCTCGACCCGGCCGCTCGACGCCTTCACGTTTATTTTTCAGGAAACCGAATGGGGCCCGTTCATCGCCCACGCCTATCAATACGAAGCGGGACACTCGACCTGGATTTTCGAGACCGATCCGGAAACCTTTGAGCGCGCCGGGCTTGCGGGTCTGGGCGAGAAGCAATCCGCCGATCGCATGGCCGGTATTTTCGGTTGGTTCCTCGAAGGTCATCAACTGCTGACCAATCGCTCGATGTGGCGCAATTTCCCGATGATCCGCAGCAAGCGCTGGGTCAAGGACAATATGGTGCTGCTCGGCGACGCCAAGGCCACCGCGCATTTCTCGATCGGCTCCGGCACCAAGCTCGCCATGGAAGACGCGATTGCGCTGGCGGAGGCGATGCATCGCGCCCCGACGGTCGATGCGGCGTTGCAGCAGTACGAAGAGGGCCGCCGCGAGGAAGTCGAGAAGACCCAGCACGCCGCCGACGTGTCGCTGGTCTGGTTCGAACATGTCGATCGTTTCTGGAAGTTCGATCCCGTGCAGTTCGCATTCGGCGTCATGACGCGGGCGAAGGCGATCACCTACGACAATCTGACGCTGCGGGCGCCGGACTTTGTCGCCGAAGTCGACAAGGCCTTCGCGCGGCAGGTCCGCGCTCAGGGCCTCGATGCCGACGTCGAAAAGCCTGACGCGCCGATGTTCCAGCCGTTCCGGCTGCGCGAGATGCAACTGGCCAATCGCGTAGTAGTGTCGCCGATGTGCATGTATTCGGCGCAGGAGGGCGTGCCCGGCGATTTTCATCTGGTGCATTATGGATCGCGCGCCATTGGCGGCGCCGGGCTGATTTTTACCGAAATGACCTGCGTCGGCCGCGACGCCCGCATCACGCCGGGTTGCGCCGGGCTGTGGAACGACGAGCAGGAAGCGGCGTGGCGGCGCATTGTGGAATTCGTCCACGCCAATTCTGCGGCCAAGATCTGCCTGCAGCTCGGCCACGCCGGCCGTAAGGGCGCCACCAAGCTGATGTGGGACGGCATCGATCGTCCGCTGGAGCAGGGCGGCTGGGACGTGGTGTCGGCGTCGCCGATCCCCTATTTTCCTGATAGCCAGGTGCCGCGCGAGATGGACCGCGCAGCGATGGACGCGGTCAAGGCAGCGTTTGTCGCTTCGGCCGAGCGCGGCGAGCGCTGCGGCTTCGACATGCTGGAGCTGCATTGCGCCCACGGCTACCTGCTCGCGAGTTTCATCTCGCCTTTGACTAACCAGCGCCGCGACGGCTATGGCGGCTCGCTGGCCAATCGGCTGCGGTTTCCGCTCGAGGTATTCGAGGCGTTGCGCTCAGCCTGGTCGTCGCACAAGCCGATGTCGGTGCGTATCTCCGCCACCGACTGGGCCGAGGGCGGCATCACCGGCGACGACGCGGTGGCGATCGCGCGCGCCTTTGCCGAGGTTGGTGTCGATCTGGTCGATGTCTCCACCGGGCAGACCGTCCGCGACGCCCAGCCGGTCTATGGCCGCATGTTCCAGACGCCGTTCTCCGAGCAGGTCCGCAACGAGGCCCGGGTCGCGACCATGTGCGTCGGCAACATCACCACATCGGACCAGGTCAATACCATCCTCGCCGCCGG
>JAJYAH010000719.1 GCA_021779635.1 Pseudomonadota bacterium
AGATAAATATGAAGTCGGTGTTCCGATAGCTCACCACCAGGGCCGCCGCGAAGGAAAGCACGGCGAGGATCGCAAACGTTAGCTTGGCGCGCTTCGGCAGGAAGCGATAGGCGAGCAGCATCAACAAGGGGGCGATGAGGTAGAACTGCTCCTCCACACCCAGCGACCAGGTATGCAGCAAAGGCTTTGTCGCAGCCGGTGCATCGAAATAGCCGGCCGTCTCCGCGAAGTAGATGTTGGAGGCCGAACCGACCGCGCTGGCGAGGCTCTTGGAATATTCCTGGAGTTCGACGGGCAGGCAGTAGGCGTAGGCCAGAACGCTGGTGACCAGGAACATCACAAACAGCGCCGGCAAAATCCGCAAGATCCGGCGCTTGTAGAAATTGCCGAGTGAAAACGAGCCGCTCCTGATGTCCGCGTCGATCAGGCCGCAGATCAAATATCCCGAAATAACAAAGAAGACGTCCACGCCGACAAAACCGCCGGCGAAGCCGGGAACGCCGACGTGGTAGAACAGCACTGGAATGATGGCGAGCGCGCGCAAGCCGTCGATGTCGGCGCGGTATCTCATCACTGAGCTCCCGACAGCAATGGGACACCCGGCCGTATCGTCACGCGACGATTACGCATGTCGCGCAACCGGCCGCAAGGAATTAACCTTGTCGCCGGAGCCGTCGGAGACCGCAGCCGCAACGTCGCAAAAGCGGACACCCCGGACAGACCGGCTGTGTCAAAAAGACCAGGCGCGGCGGACCTCGCGCCGCGCCTAAGAAAACCGCGCTGAAAACCTGGTCCTATTGTCATGTCCAAACGCTCCGCAGGATTCCCGGCCATGCGTGTGCGTTACTGCAATATCCGGTCCAGCGCTGTGCAACGTGGCCTCATCAATGCGCGGGATGGTTACCGGGCAGCGAATTAACCAAGCTTGAAGTGCCGCGGAGGCGGCGGACCAGTTCGGCACCGATCTTGCTCATCGGCTGCACGAGGGACCCATGCCCCTCGGAAACGGACGATTCTGAATGTCACCGCCAGCGAGACTCCCGAGATGAATCCTGTAGCGTTGCTAACTCCAACTTACGGGCGCGACCTCGAACTGTGCACCTTGCTCTGCGAGAGTGTTGACCGTCACGTCAGTTCATTTTCGAAGCATTATCTGCTTGTCCCGGATTGTGACTTGCCGCTGTTTTCGCACTTTGCGAGCGAGCGCCGAGAGGTGCTTCCAGCATCGAAATTTCTGCCTAAATGGCTGCGGCCTCTTCCTCGCATCGTTCAGCGCAAGCGACGCCAGTATTGGTGGTCGCTCCGGACAAAACCTGTCAGCGGCTGGCATGTGCAGCAATATCTCAAGATAGCTGCGACCATCTCGCTGCCTTACCAGCGATATTGCATTCTCGATTCGGACGTCGTTTTCTTCCGGAATTTCGACCTGTCGCAGTATCAATATCCAAATTCAATTCCGCTTCTGAGCGTAGAAGACGAAGTCACCTCGGAACAAATCCGCCATGCGAGCTGGGTTGAGACGAGCCACAAACTTCTTGGTCTGCCGACGCCGCCGCTTCCGGCATCGGATTTTATCGGCCACATCATATTCTGGGACCAGCAGACGACCCGCGCGATGGCCTCGAAAATCGAAGCTGTCACCAAGCTGCACTGGGTCGAAGCCCTTTGCCGGACCCGGGAATTTTCGGAGTACATGCTGTACGGCTATTTCGTGCAGAACGACGCAAGATTCTCCAGCGTGCACACGCTCACCGGGCATACGCGGTGCATCAGCTATTGGGATCAGCCAAAGCTCAGCCGGCACCAGTTGAACCAGCTGCTTCGCCGCGCGCGTAACGATGATGTTGCTTTCTCGGTCGCTTCCTTTTCGGGAACGCCGGTTGAAATCATCCGCGCGGCAATCGAGGAGGCGCGGGCGACCCGGACGCCCAATCCCGCAACCAGAGAACCGGCCGGTCTCGACGCGCTATGCTGATCGGACAAGCCAGCATCAATCTGTCCGCCAACATCCTTTCAGCATTGCTGGGGTTGCTGAGCGTCATCGTCTTTACGAGACTGTTCTCGCCTCATGACTACGGCATCTATTTGCTGGGCGTTGGATTCGCCGCGGTCGTCAGCACCTTTCTGGTGGGCTGGTTCCGCAACCTGATCCTGAGCGGGCACGCCCGAAACGACGGTACCGACGTTCGGGGCCTGGTGATATCGGGATATTCGATTTGTTGTCTGGCTGCGCCCGCCGCTTACGGATTGGGACGTCTGGTCGGACTGGATGTCACGGCGGCAATGGCGGCGGTCGTGCTCTCGGTTGCGATCGGCCTGTTTGAGCTAACCCAGGATCTCGTTCGTGCGCGGCTTCTGGCCTTGACGGTCATGAAGGCTACACTGACGCGCGCCGCGGCAGCCCTTGGCCTCGGCGTGATTGTCGCGCTTTTCAGCCCGACCGGATTCCTGCTGCTGCTTTCGTCAGCGCTGGCCTACATGCTCGCTGTCCTGGTCCAGTCGCGGATCGCCTGGCGCGGAACGGCCGTTAAATTCGACGCCGCCGGCCTCTCGGCGGTGGCGAGGCAGGGCCTTCCGCTGACACTGTCGCTGACATTGCTCGCCATCTCCGGCGTTACCGATCGATTCATGATCGCCAACCTCGTGGGTGCTGCCGATGCCGGAAGGTATGTCGCAGGGCTAGACCTGGTTCGGCAGACCCTGATGATACCGGCGATGAGCGCCGCCGCCGCGTTCTTTCCGCTCGCGGTGCAGATTCATGCCAGCCGGGGCCCGGCTGCGGTGCGATCGCATCTCGCCGAATGCGCGGAACTTCTGCTCAGCATTACGCTGCCCGCCTGCCTGGGATTCGCCGTCATTTCCCATCACGTCGCCAACGTCGTCCTCGGCGTCGATTTTCGCGCCATGGCCACCGACACCATGCCCATTGTGGCCATCGCCGTGATTTTCCAGATCCTCACCCAGCAGTACCTGCATGCAAGCTTTTTGCTGTCCGGACGCAACTCATTCTACCTGATCAATACGGCCGCGATCATCGCGGCCAATGTGGTTCTGTCCTATGTTCTGGTCAGCAAATGCGGCACCGTTGGCGCTGCCTGGGCGCGACTGGGCGCCGACGTCTTCGGATTTGCCTGCGCCCTGATCCTCAGCCGCATCGCGTTTCCAATTCCAATCCCCCTTGGTCGGCTGGCGTTGACGCTGATCGCCGGCTTGATCATGGCGCTGACCGTCGGAACGCTCGACAGGGGCTTGCGCGTTTCGAATCTGACGGCCTGCTTCGTTTTGGTTTTGGTCGGGTCGGCCAGCTATGCGGTCCTGTGCTGGCTGCTCGACATTTCCCAAGCTCGCAGGCGTCTGAAAATCTGCCTTGCGTTTTTCAGGACCAAATTTGCCAACATCGGTATTGGATAGGCGCCCAGTGAACAAGACAGTCACGATCGATCTCACCCATGCGGCGCTTGCCGATGCAACCGCCGATCCGCGCGCGGCGGTTGACGGCGCGCCGCTGCCGGCTGCGCATCCGCAGTCGCTGCTCGACCTGCCGCCCGGCGAGGCACGCCAGAGCCTTCTCGCCGTTCACGGCATTCTCGATACAAAGCTGCCGCCGACCAGCCTTTCGATCTACGAGGCCGGCGGTGGCTCGACCAGCTTCCTGCCACTTGATGTTTTGCGGCGCGCCCATGTCACGGTAGTCGATATCGACGAGGACCAAATCCGCAACAATGATTATGCGCAGCAGACGATTCTCGGCGACATCCAGACCTATCGGTTCCGGCCCGGCAGTTTCGATCTCGTGATCTGTTACAATGTCATTGAGCATCTCGCCGATGTCGAGGCAGCCCTTCTCGGCTTCTGCGGATCGCTGAAACAGGGCGGCCTGATCCTGATCGGCGCGCCGAATCCGAAATCGCTTTCCGGCGTCGTCACCCGGTACTCCCCGCACTGGTTCCATGTCTGGTTCTACCGGTATGTGCGCGGCGAAAAGCAGGCCGGCCAGCCGGGCCAGCCGCCGTTCCCGACCTACTTCCACCCGCTGGTCACGCTTTCGAATCTCGAGAATTTCGCCAGCGCCCACGGTCTCCAGATGATCTACCGGAAACAATATGAGAGCCCGCGCTACCCGG
>JAJYAH010000720.1 GCA_021779635.1 Pseudomonadota bacterium
TTCCTTGCGGACGTACATGTAGAGGAACAAAGGCGTCGAGGGCAGGATCGTCGTCACACCGTCCAGGCGCCCGACCGCGGCGATGGCGCGTTCGTAGATCTGCATGAACCGCCCAAGTTCGAGCGGCGGATTTGGCGGCAGTGGCGCAGGCACATAGGCCCGCACGCGCTCGCCTCCCGCGCTCGTTTCGACATAGGCCCCGAGCCTTTGGTTCTCTCCGTCCGTCACAAGCGATCCTTTAATTAGCTTGGCTCGCTATTAAAGCATACCGCCACATATCTTAATAGAGACCGGAGCTAATTCAAGGCTGCCGGCATGACGCTGCGCCCACAGGCGCAGGCAGTTGGGAGCACGACAGGGCGAGGATGCCCGCCCGAACACGCTGGAACCGCCCCGCGTTTTCTCTCAACTGCTTACATAGTGCTTACATTTTTTCAGACCAAGCAATGTAAGCACCAAAAGCGAAGGGCCGCCTTGCAGCGGCCCTCTCATAACGCTCTGATTTTCCAATGGAAAACTTGGAGCGGGCGAAGGGATTCGAACCCTCGACCCCAACCTTGGCAACGTGCCCCAGTGGTCTACGCCACGCTATCCGGCCGCCGCCGGAAGTACCTAATAGACTGAAATAGCGACGTTTATTCTTTGGTCAATACCGCCGATAGGCGCCGATTCTACGCCGCGACCCGATCTCAAGTGCTTCCATTCCGCTTCCAACCGGCCTATGATGGCCAAATGGAAGCAGAAATCTCCCAAGTCATTGGAATTACATGGAAAAGATCACAAAGCGCACGGTCGACGCTCTGAAACCTTCCAAGGTTGGGGTCCAAGGTTCTGAACAGTTCCTCTGGGATTCCGAGCTCCGCGGCTTCGGCGTCCGCGTCAGCCCGGCCGGCCTCAAGAGCTTCATCGTACAGTACCGCACCCCGGAGGGCCGGCATCGGCGCACCGTGCTCGGCCGCTACGGGATGATGACGGCGGAGCAGGCGCGACAGGCCGCCTGGGACATTCTGAGCGCCGTCGCCAAGGGGATCGATCCCGCCGCCCCGCCCGAGCCGGACCGCAACGCCATCACCGTGTCCGCGCTGTGTGACTGGTATCTGGCCGAGGCCGAGGCGGGACGGATCCTTGGTCGGCGGCGCCGGCCGATCAAGGCCTCGACGCTCGCGATGGACCGCAGCCGGATCGACGCGCACATCAGGCCGCTGCTCGGCGCGCGCCAGGTCGGCGCGCTGACCCTCGGCGACATCGAGGGCGCCCAGGCCGATATCGCCGCTGGCAAGACCGCGAAGCCGCGCGCCGGCAGCCGCGGCGGCGCCACCACCGGCGGGGAGGGCGTCGCCGCCCGCACGATTTCGACACTCCATTCCGTCTTCGAGCACGCCGTCCGCCTCGGGAAAATCGAAAGCAATCCGGGGAAGGGCGTGCGCCGCCTCGCCAGCACGCCGCGCGACCGGCGCTTGAGCCGCGCCGAGATTGCCAAGCTCGGAAAGGCCATGCGCGGCGCCGAGGCCGCGGGCGAGCATCCGACCGGGCTTGCGGCGATCCGCCTGCTCCTGATGACGGGCTTCCGGCGGATCGAGGGGCTCGGGCTCCGGCGCGAGTGGCTCAATGCAGAGGAAGCCGCGATCCGCTTTCCGGACACCAAGAGCGGCGCCCAGCTCCGCGTGATCGGCCAGGCCGCCATGGAGCTGCTGCTCGTACAGCCGCAGACCACCAAGTCGCCCTTCTTCTTCCCGGCCGACTGGGGCGAGGGACATTTCATCGGCGTTGTGCGCGTGCTCGATCGGGTCTGCGCGCTGGCGGGCCTTGCCGATGTGACGCCGCACACTCTGCGCCATACCTTTGCCAGCGTCGCCGGCGACCTCGGCTTCTCCGAACTCACCATCGCGGCCCTGCTCGGTCACGCCGCGCGCGGCGTGACGCAGCGCTACGTTCATATCGACGAGGCGCTGCGCCTAGCGGCCAACAAGATCGCCAGCGAAATCGCGGCAATCCTCAACGGTGGTGCGGGCCGATCCCGCGCTGCCACCGACCGCCAGCCCGACGCGTCCGAACCAGCTCTCGAACACGCGCCGGCATGACGATGCGCGGGCGCCGTCGCATCCTTGACGCGACAATGACTTCGAGCCGGAGTTCCTGATCTTCGAGTCGGCGGTCCGGTCCCCCTGCTGAGAGCGCGTTTGAGAAGTGAGGCCTGGATCAAGCGATACGCCTGAGCATGGTAGCTGTAGCGGCGATGAGGATGAGGGTTTCGGCGACATCGGTGCGCTGTTCGAGGTCGCGGAGGAGGCGTCGGTGCTTGATCAGCCAGGCGAAGCTGCGCTCGACGACCCAGCGCCGTGGTAGCGGCTCGAAGTGGTGAAGGGTGCGGGGCCGCTTGACGATCTGGAGGTTGAGATGGGTTTCGCTGCGCGCCCAATCGATGAGCTTGCCGGCATAGCCGCCATCGGCGAAGACCGTGCGCACAAAGCACCAGAGGCTGCGAGAGGCGCGCAGCAGCGGCTTGGCGCCGTCGCGATCCTGGACGCTGGCGGATTGCACCTGGACCGCGAGCAGGCGCCCATCAGTGTCGGTCAAGATGTGGCGCTTGCGGCCCGCGATTTTCTTGCCCGCGTCGTAGCCTTTCGAGCCCCCTTTTGATCGGCGGTGCGCACCGACTGGCTGTCGATGATGGCAGCGGTCGGGCTGGCGTCACGGCCGACGCGCTCACGATCGGCGGTCAGTGCCGCGTGGTGGATGCGCGTCCAAACACCTTCGGCCTGCCAGCGGCGCAGGTAGTAATAGACCGTCTGCCACGGCGGGAAGTCATGCGGCAGCAGGCGCCAGGCATGGCCTGCGCGCAGCGCGTAGAGGATGGCGTTGACCAGTTCGCGCGAGGCCGCGCGCCGCGGTCGGCCGCCGGGCAGGGCGTCCGGAACCAGTTCGGCGATCGCCGCCCACTGGCGGTCCGAAAGGTCGGTCGAATAGGCGCGGCGACGCTTCGGCATCGGTGTCATCCCCAAGGACGACACCCCATGAATCACGCTTCAGCCCGCGCCGGAATCCCCTTCTCAAACGCGCTCTAAGAGAGCGAGCACCATAGGACCGAAAGAGATGGACGAGGAGAGCGGTGACTAGTCCCTCGGTAAAGAGTCTGCCACCTGCGCCTCCCGCTGCAATCTCCTGGTTGGCAAGCGCGGCAAGTCGCTGGACGATCGGATCGGCAGCTCCGACCATCAGGCGGAGTTGCTCAACATCTCGATCAAATGCATCGACGAACGTTTTGCTCACAAACAGCGTGTCGAATGAAAACAGCAATGCTTTGACCGGCTCGCTCCAGCGATGGAAGACTGGTAGATCGGCTCGATTGAGGGTTATGTCGCCGCGATTGATCACTGTGTGACGCAGCTTATCGCTTTCCGGATCCTTCCATTCCATATCGAATGAAGGCCCCACTTGCACGGCGACAATGATTTGGGTCGATCCGAGAGTTACTCCGGGGTTCGGCGCAAAAACACACTGGCTAAGAGCTACGCTCCCAAGCGGGAGGCGCGCAGCGTATGAGACATGCGGCGACGGCGTGCCTCTGGCGTAATCGATCAATACGGTATGATTAGCTCTTGGCTCCATAGCAGCAACGACTATCCATCGGCGCGCGGCCCGCGATGCGGTTGCGCTGCGCCGTCGTTATCTTGTTTCGCGGCCGAGGCTGGCTCCGCGCACGGCGGGGTGCAGGGACTATTTGCTCGCCGACGGCATGGAGCCACCTGTTTGATATGCCAACGCGTCCGCTTTTGACACGCGCTCACTGCCCACGATGTCGACCACCGCCGGGTTGGTTTGGGCGATGTGAATTTCGCGCTCAGTTGGACTCTGCGGTTCTCCCGACATTGGCAACGTTATGTTCACGCAACCGCGTCCCGGTACAAAGCGGACTTGTCCACCATGGCTGTGTACCACTTGCCGAACAATGGCTAGGCCGAGACCGGAACCTGGCGAAGTGGAATTGAGTTTTCGGAAGCGTTCGAAAACCAATTCCTCGTTGCCCGCGCCGACGCCGTCACCTTCGTCACAGACATCGACAATCCAACACGGCTTGACCGTAGCAGATGGTCGAATCGTGACGCTGACTACGCC
>JAJYAH010000055.1 GCA_021779635.1 Pseudomonadota bacterium
CATCATCACCTACGTCACCCAATACATGACCACCTATGCCAAGAATACGTTGCATGTCGGGACCGATCTCGCCTTTGCCACCACGGTTGTCAGCAACGGTCTGGGTATCGTCGGCGCACTCTGCGGTGGCTTTCTGGCAGACCGCCTTGGGCGATGGCCGGTGATGGTGTGGCCGCAGCTTGTCGCGCTGTTGCTGACCTACCCGGTCTTCCTGTGGATCGTGGAAACGCGCAGCCCTTGGGCCTCGCTGGGTGGGTTCGGAGTGCTTTCCCTGATTGGCAGCATTCCGTACACCGCTTTCTATGTGGCGTTGACCGAAGGCCTGCCCAAGAACATCCGTGGCGGTACGCTGGCGACGATCTATGCCGTTGCCATCGCCACTTTCGGCGGCACTGCGCAATTGGTCGTCACCTGGCTCATTCACGCGACCGGCAATGCGTTGGCGCCGGCCTGGTACATGCTGTTTGCGGGCACGGTCGGACTGATCGCCATGATGATGATGCGCGAAACGGCGCCGGGGAAGCGGTAGCGAGCCGCAAGTCGTTTGGATGTCGCAATCCAGGGCAATAATTTATACGGTCAGTTTTCTGCGGTGGACGGCACATTGAGCGAAAATCGAACGGCGGATGTCGGCGAAGTGAAGCAGCAGGCGCCGCAGGGCAAGCTGTCCATCCTAGGTCTATCGGCGTTGGGTATCGTGTTCGGCGATATCGGGACCAGTCCGCTTTATACCTTCAAGACCATTCTCGGCACCGCCGTGGCCCCGTCAGAGGCCGCAACCGTTCTGGGCGCGCTTTCGCTGGTGCTGTGGACTCTCTTCATCATCACTTCCGTGAAATACGTCTCATTCGCCATGCGCGTCGACAATGACGGCGAGGGCGGCATCCTGGCCCTGATGGCGCTGTTGGGCGTGAAGAAGCAGCAGCGGCCGACCATCGTGGCCGTCGGCCTGTTCGGAGCGGCTCTTATTTACGGCGACGGCGCGATTACGCCGGCGATTTCGGTGCTGTCGGCGCTGGAGGGCCTGAACATGGCGACACCCGCACTGCAGCCCTATGTCGTTCCCGCCGCGGTCATGATCCTGCTCGCGCTGTTCGCCATCCAGTCACAGGGGACGGCGACCATCGGTCACTTCTTCGGCCCGATCATGTTGTTCTGGTTTCTTTCGATCGCACTGATGGGAATTTGGGGCATCGCGCAGCATCCTTCGGTGCTGGCCGCGCTCGATCCCGTCTATGGCCTTTCCTATTTGTTCTCAAATGGCGTTACCGGCTTTCTGGTGCTGGGCGCAGTGTTTCTCTGCGTCACCGGCGCCGAGGCGCTCTATGCCGATATGGGCCATTTCGGCAAGGGGCCGATCCGGCTGGCATGGTTTGCGGTCGTCTTTCCGAGCCTGATCCTGAACTATGCCGGGCAGGCGGGAATAGTGCTCGAGGGCGCCCCGACCGAGGGCAATATCTTCTTTCGGCTCTGTCCCGGGCAGCTGCTGATACCACTGATCGTGCTGGCGACCGTGGCGACCATCATCGCCAGTCAATCGATCATCACCGGCGCCTTCTCGATGACCCGGCAGGCGATCCAGCTCGGCTGGCTGCCGCGACTGCGCATCAAGCAGACCTCGTCGGAGGGTTACGGGCAGATCTATGTCGGCATCGTGAATTGGCTCCTGATGATCGTGACCGTCGGCCTGACCATCGGGTTTGGCAAATCCGATAATCTGGCGGCCGCCTACGGCATCGCCGTTTCGCTGACGATGCTGATGACATCGGCACTGCTTTTCATTGCGATGCGCGAGATCTGGAGCTGGAGCATATTGGCTGCCGGTTCGGTCGCGGCCTGCTTTCTGGTTATCGACAGCGCTTTCTTCCTCGCCAATCTCACCAAGGTCGCCGAGGGTGGATATGTTCCGCTGATCCTTGCCATTTCCGTTTACGGCCTGATGTGGGTCTGGCACCGGGGAGCGGCGGCGGTGCTGGCTCGCATGCATGAATCCCTGATTCCGGTCCCGGGATTCATGAAGGACGTTGAAGTGAAAGGCATCCCTCGCGTTCCCGGCACCGCCGTGTTCATGACCCGGACCGAAAAGGACACGCCGCCGGTGATGGTTTGGCACGTCAAGCATAACCGCGCGCTGCATGAGCATCTGTTCGTGCTGCGCGTCGAAATCCTGTCGGTGCCGTGGGTCACGTCCGGGAACCGGATCGTAATCGAGGAAGTTGCGAAGAATTTCTGGCGCGCGGAAGCGCGTTTCGGCTTCATGGAGCGACCCCATATTCCGGCACTCCTCACCGCCAGCAAATCGCTGGGGTGCACGATCGATCTCGCCGACGTCACGTATTATGTCGGCCATGAAACCGTGATCGGCCGCGAGGATGGCTTGGGCTTGCCTAAATGGCAGGAGGGTATCTTCGCCGTGATGGAGCGCAACGCCATCCATGTCAGTGACTTCTTTAGCCTGCCGACCGATCAGGTCGTCGAGATCGGGCGCCAGGTTTCGATCTAGATCGCATGTTTCGATCTGGATCTTGGACAGGCCCTCGTTGAGGGAAGCTCTTCAGGCACGCCAACTCCGCGGCTGGATCCGGCGGTCGATCGGTCGAACCGGCGTGACACGAACATTGCGCGACTGGCATTGTTGAATCTATGGTTGCGGATGAAATTATTTGGAGGAAGTTGCGAAATGCGCCGGCCTCGCGATTGGGACACACCATGAACAAGCCGGTGGCTTCGGCCCTGGGAGCGCTGGCGATATTTGGCGTCGTCGGTTGCAGTGCCGCCATCGCGCAGAAGTCCGCTCCGGATTCCGCGGTCGCCGTGCCGGTGGCTGATTCATTTCCAGCCTGGGCCTATCCGTGGGCTCCGGATTTTAAAGCCCCACCCGACGACGGCCGTGCAACGCATGTTCCCGACAGCACCGCCACCTTCACGGTCACGCAGGAGCGCGATCTGTTCTTCGTGCCGGACTGGCATCCCGGCGATCACGTGCCGATGCCTGACATCGTCGCGCGCGGCCGGCGGCCCGATGTGCGGGCCTGCGGTTCCTGTCATCGTGCCGAAGGCACCGGCGGTCCGGAAAATGCGAGCCTTGCCGGTCTTTCCGCCGCCTATATCGTCCAGCAGATGGCCGACTTCAAAAGCGGCGCCAGGAAATTCGCGGGCCCGCAGGAAGGTCCGGTCCTGACCATGATCGCGATCGCCAAAGCCGCTACCGATGCCGAGGTGCGGGCCGCGGCGGCTTATTTTTCCGCGCTGAAACCGAAGCCGATCATCAAGGTCGTCGAGACCGATACGGTCCCGGTGACGCAGATTGCGCGCTTTTTTTACACGACCGTGGCAAATGCCGGCACCGAGCCGATTGGCCGGCGCATTGTCGAGGTTCCCGTGGATGTCGAGCAGTTCGAGCATCGCGACTCGCGCTCGCGGTTCACGGCCTATGCTCCGATCGGAAGCATTGCCAACGGCGAAGCACTGGCGAAAACCGGCGGATCGGGCACAACGATCCCTTGCGCCGGATGCCACGGCCCGGCCCTCAACGGGATCGGCGCCATTCCCGGGATCGCCGGACGCTCGCCGAGCTACATCGTGCGGCAGATATATAATTTCCAGCAGCACGCGCGGAACGGAAACGCGGGCGCGCTGATGATGCCGGTCGTGGAAAAACTCTCGCATGACGACATGATCGCGCTCGCGGCCTATGTATCGTCCTTGCAACCCTGAGGGCTGCGATCACTCCGTGATGGCTTAACCGGCGAAGGAAGACCAGGTCAAAGCGCCCACGGCCAAAGCCATGAGTCCGGTGCCGATCCAGCCGATGGCGATCAACCAGGACCGGGCCTTGAATCGGCCCATCAGCCGGGAATTCGCGACGATCACCATCATCATGGCCATGATCGGAACCGCGATAATGCCGTTGAGCACGGCACTCCACACCAGCATATGGATGGCGTCTATTCCGGTAAAACCCAGCCCGAACCCGATAACGGTAGCTGCGGCGATGATGGTGTAGAATCCGACGGCATCGGGGGCCTTTGCTTCAAGGGTTGCGGGCCATCCGAATGCTTCGGACACCCCATAGGCTGCCGAACCCGCCAGCACCGGTATTGCCAGCATGCCGGTACCGATGATGCCGAGAGCGAAGAGCAGGAAAGTAAAGTCACCCGCCAGCGGTCTCAGCGCTTCAGCCGCCTGGGTTGCCGAATTGATGTTGGTGACTCCGCCGGCATTCAAGACGGCGGCGGTGGTCAGAATGATGAAAAAGGCAATGACGTTGGAGAAGATCATTCCAACGGCGGTATCGATCCCGATGCGGTCAATCTCGGTAACGCCGCCTCTGGTCAGTTCGCGCAGCGGACGGCGCATTCTGCCCTGGTTCATTTCCTCGACTTCTTGCGAGGCCTGCCAGAAAAACAAATAGGGGCTTATCGTGGTGCCGAGAACAGCCACGACCATCAGGAAATAGTCGGCATTGATGATGGGCCTGGGCCAGATCGCCGCAAGCAATGCGGTGCTCCACGGTATCTTCACGGTCAGTGCGGTCGCAACATATGCAAACAGCGTCAGCGTCATGAATTTCAGCACCGGAGCGTATCGGCGATACGGGACGAAGACCTGCAGCAAGGTCGATGCCGACGCGAAAATCAGGGCGTGTTCGTGATCGAGCCCGCCAATCACCAGCGAGAGGGATTCACCCATCGCGGCGATGTCGGCCGCGATGTTGAATGTGTTGGCCGCCACCAGAAGAAGAATCAGCGCGAGCACCAGCCAGCGCGGTGCCAGTTCCATGACATTGGCGGCGAGGCCCTTGCCGGTCACCCTGCCGATCCGCGCGCTGACCAGCTGGATTGCGATCATGAACGGTGTGGTGAGAAATACGGTCCATAGCAGGCCGTAACCAAATTGCGCGCCGGCCTGCGAATAGGTCGCAATGCCCGAAGGATCGTCATCGGCGGCACCGGTCACCAGTCCCGGACCAAGTAGCCGAAGCACCAAGTTGCGGGGCTTCCTGGTCTCCGGGCGATTGGATTCGGTCATGAAAAGCTTTGGCGTTTGAGATGAATTAAATCGGCAATCGCTTCCCGCCAAGACATTCGCTATTTTGCGTTGGCAATCAAGAAGATTGATATCTCCCGGGCATTCGGCGGTTGAATTATCAAAGAGGCTGTTGTGAACGACACCATCGAATCGGATACGGCGCGCCGAATTGCGCTGCTCGGCGCGCCCATCGATATCGGCGCGTCGCAACGCGGAACCCTGATGGGACCGGCGGCGCTGCGAACGGCGGGTCTTCTGACCGTACTCGACGGGCTGGCGTGTGAAGTAAGAGATCACGGAGACATCTCGATCGATGGGACGGCCGAACTGGCTGACCTTCCGCCCGACAATGCGAAGCACTACCGGGAGATCCAGCGCTGGACCCGGAAATTGAGTGCGCGGGCCTACGAGCTGGCGCGATCCGGCGCAATCCCGATCTTTCTCGGCGGCGACCACACTCTTTCGATGGGTTCGGTGAATGGCATGGCTCGCCATTGGCGCGAAGCTGGCCGCGAGCTTTTCGTCCTGTGGCTGGACGCGCACGCCGACTACAACACGCCGGCGACGACGCAGTCCGGCAACATGCACGGCATGTCGGCGGCATTCCTGTGCGGCGAGCCGGGGCTGGACCGGCTTTTGGGTGAAGAACCGCGCGCGTCGATCAAACCCGATCAACTGGAATTATTCGGCGTACGTTCGATCGACAGACTGGAAAAGGATTTGCTGCGAGATCGCCGCATCAGCGTTGCCGACATGCGGCAGATCGACGAGTTCGGGGTCGGGGTGCTGATCCGCCGCGTGATCGACAAGGTGCGGGCCCGCGGCGGCGTGCTGCATGTCAGTTTTGACGTCGATTTTCTCGACCCGGGTCTGGCGCCCGGCGTTGGCACCACGGTGCCGGGCGGCGCGACCTATCGCGAGGCGCATCTGGTGATGGAGCTGCTGCATGATTGCGGGCTGGTTCGATCCGTCGATGTCGTGGAACTCAACCCGTTCCTCGACGAGCGGGGCCGTACCGCGCGCACCGCGGTCGAACTCATCGGCAGCCTGTTTGGCCAGCAGATAACGGACCGGCCGACCCCGACCAATGCCATTGAGTCCGGCGATTGAAGCGCGATTTGAAAGCGGGGCCGGAAAGGCCGCGCGCTCTCGGGAATGGCCGGTTCAGGAACTGAAGAATTGTTCCCGAAAAACGAGTCTCCGAGAAGATAGCGTTGAGGAACTTTCACTCTCGCCGCGATTTATTTCAGGAGAAGAATCTTCAAAACCAGGCACATTCAATGATTACCGATTATGCGAACGACGCGGTCTCTTTGAATAAAGCGGCTATTTCGAAGAATTCGGATCCCGCGAAGAACAAGAATCGCTTCGCGCGAAGTTCGCGTGGCCCGGTCCTGTTCGCCTTGGCGGTCGCCGTTTTCGGCTTGCTGTCAATGCTGATTGTCGATCACGGTCCGTGGAATCATCCTCACGTTCGAACCGCAGAGGCCCACTATGCCACCACCGGCGCTGCCGCGCGAGCCGCCGGAGCGGCGGTGACGCCGACAATGCCCAAGCCGGTACTCGATCCGGTTGCTCCTGTTCCGAAGCCCGTTGAACCAGCAAATCCCGCGACACCATAAGGCTCAGGCATCCGTTGCCGTCTGGTGATCCTTGTCATCGCGAGGGCGGTATCGGCGAGTCGTGTTCAGACTGTTCGCGTTCGCGCGGGGTGGATGGCGTTGCCCGGTCCGGATCGCCTCAGCGAATGCTGACAAACATGGCCCATAGCCCCGCAAGGATGGCGCCAGCCAGAACATAGGACGGATGATCGCAAAATGTGCTGCCGTATTGGCACATCTGCACGCCCAGGCTGCCGATTTCATGGTTGCCGGCGGCATAGAACAGACCTGTCAGCACAGCCAGCACTGCGGCCACGAAATACATCAGACGCTCCCCATGCAGAATGACCATTGAGTCGCACGCGATGGCGCAGCCTCTCATAAATCCGCCGCGCTGTCGCCGCTGACCCAAGAAAAAACTTGCCAAGAAAAAACTTGCCACGTCGGGCAAATCACCTGCATATATTCACCATGGGAAGAATTAAGCCCGCGCCGGGAAACCGGTCGCGGGCTTTTTGAATCGGGCGGCGATCCGTATTCACGGGCGCATTCACCCTCCCTGTCAGCGCCTTGCCGCCGGACGCGTCCCCGTGGCTCGTCGTCCGAACCCCTCAAGGCGTTTTCCAGCGAAAGCCTGCCCCGGACTTGATCCGGGGTGGATACCGGTTCGCGAAGAAAACGCGTCAAAAAGAAATCGAACCTCCGTTTTGATTTGATCGGAACGGAGGTTCGAGCCGGCGCCCGCGTTCGCGCGGCCCAGTTCGTATTCCGGAACGACAGCGAACAACCACGAAGAGGTCAGCATGACGGCTTACCTGATATCCCTTTCCCTGGCGGGTCTGATCGCGATCGCGGTATGGGAGGCGTTCGCGTGAGCGCAAAAAAATCATTGCGTTCGTTCCACGGCCCAATCGCAAGCGAGAGCCCATGAATATTTGGCCGGCGGCGGTTCGCCCATGGATCACGCCGACACGGCGCCGTGCGAATATCTTCCATCCTTCGATCTGCCGGGCATGACTTGAAAAATGGCTAAGACCGTCACTGAGCTGCGCGCGGATTTTCAACACTTGAGGCGCTGGCGCAAGAGCGTCGAACAGGCTCAGAGCTTTACCTTCAAGGCCATGATCACAATTATCGTCACAGGTTTCGTCGGGGCAGTATGGCTCGGCGTCAAGGTCATGCTCGGTAAATGATCCACGCCATTTGGTTGCGCCAATTCTGGTATCGTTTCCCGAACGCACTGTTCCCTGCGCGGCGGTCAGGAGAGCTGTCGGTCAATATTGTGAGGCGGCTGTGGAGGGCGCGCGCCAAGGGCAACAAGGATATCGAGTTGGCGAAGCGATGCCTCGGACAGGCGCCAGTGTTTTGACACTTGGTTCAGGCTGTACCCGATCAGGCTGCGGTGTTAGATTCCGGCCGATCACCCCAGGGGCGGCATGACTTTCACATCGTGGCAATTCGGCGCATTCGTTGCGATCGTATTTGGGGTATATTATCTCCCGCCGCTTAAATCGCTTCAAGTCCAGTTACTCGTTGTCGCGAGCCTGTTCTTTTATGGTTACGGCCAGCCCGAACTTCTGCCGCTCCTCGCCGTCGCGGTTTTGGGAACCTATCTGTTTTTGATCCTGGCTTTCCGGAATCGCGCGTTGTGGTTGCCGATGGGCATCGCCTTCAATCTGGCACTGCTGGCGTTCTTCAAGTACAAATTTCTGTTCATTGGGCCGCCGTCGCCTACCATGTCTGGCCTTGCGCCGATCGATTTTCTCTTGCAATTGCCGCTGCCGATCGGGATTTCGTTTTTCGTTTTCCACAACATCAGCTTGCTGGTCGATCTAACCGGGAAGCGGAGGCAGCCACCGGATCTCAAGAGCGTCTTTCTCTATATCATATTCTTTCCGCAGCTCGTTTCGGGGCCGATCACACGCGCCGAAATGTTCATGCCGCAGATCCAGCCGAAATATTTTGAGGATATTCCGTTCGTCGACGCCGCGAAATGGATATTGACGGGGTTCTTCTTCAAACTCTACGTCGCGAACAACCTCAATGAGATGACATCCTATATGGATTTCCCTCTGTACGAGACGCTACGGACACAGGACCGGTGGCTGCTCGTGTTCCTGTACAGCTACCAGATTTACGCCGACTTCTTCGGCTATTCGGCGATCGCGATAGGTCTTGCGCTGCTGTTTGGCTATCGGCTTCCGATAAATTTCAATCTTCCATATGTTTCTGTGTCGTTTTCCGAATTCTGGACGCGTTGGCACATCTCGCTGTCAAGCTGGCTGCGGACCTATCTTTACGTTCCTCTTGGCGGCAATCGTCGTGGGGCATTCAGAACGTATCTGAATTTGATGATCGTGATGGGGCTTGGTGGTCTTTGGCACGGCGCCGGCCTTGGCTACCTGTTGTGGGGAATGTTGCATGGTGCTCTGCTCGTGATCGAGCGGCCGTTCCTGGCGCGCCTGGCCGCGATCGACTCGGCTGTTTTTCGCGCGGCGCGGATAGGTTTTGTGTTTTTATGTGTCACCATGCTCTGGATATTCTTCAAGCTGCCGAACTTCGATCATGCGGTCAGCTATTTGTCGGGCATGTTCACGTCCGGTGCGAATCCCAATCCGCCGAAGCTGTTTTATGACCTGGCATTGCTCTATTCGCTACCCGTCATGATCCAGCATCTTGTTTCGCGCTCGCGGTTCAAGCAAACGCTTGGCGGCGTGGAACCATATCTGTACGGTTTGATGGCCGCGCTGATGTATCTGGAGGCCGGTCCGGAAACCTCGTTCATCTATTTTCAGTTCTGAGTGCGAGCATGCAACCGACGCCCGCCGCTCACTGGTTCGCGAAATGTGGCTTTAGCGCGGGATTGCTGCTGCTTGCCTGCGGAGTTGCTACCGCCTGGTTCGGTAACGCGCTGCAACTGCCGTCGACCACGACCCGCGACGGCACGCTGATCACGCTGAACCGGTATGTCAGAGAGCCGATTCCCGATGTGGTTCTAGTGGGCAGTTCGCTTACTTTCCGGCTCAAGGAGGAATATTTCACGACGCCTCGCTTACGAAACCTGGCGCTTGCGGGCGGTTCTCCCGTCACGGGGCTGGAGGTCGTCGCGAGCCAGCCGCGCCTTCCCAAGGTCATTTTAGTCGAAGCGAACGTGTTATCGAGGCCGACAGATACTGCTTTGGTCGCCAAATATTCCAGTCCCGACAATGGCCGGCCGCTGTTTTTTCGACCAATCAGAACCGCTGTCGCGGCCTACGAAAATCGGCTTCATGCGCCGCTCAACCATGCTCAGGTTGCCAGCTCGCTGTACCAGTTGCTCAAGCAGCCTCCCAGCGATTTCGATAATCGCATCTATGTGGATCGCGCACTGGAGCAGTGGAATGCGGAAGATCCGACCGCTGCCGTTCAGACGAGCGTCTTGAGAATGGAGGAGTTGATTCCGGCGATCGAGCGGAGGGGCGCGCGCGTGCTGCTTTTTGAACTACCCTGTTCGGCGCAGCTTGAAGGATCCCGGTCGGCAGAAATCACTCGCAAGATCGTTCACACTGCGTTTCCCGATCCGGGCCGATGGCTGCACATCGATTATACGAGGGGAGAGTTGCGCTGGGCCGACGGTGTTCATCTGGATGAGCGCTCGGCTGTGATCGTGACGGAATCGATTGATCAGGCTCTTTCATCCCTGCTCGGGCCTTCATGAACTGGCGGCCTCGTACAGCCATGCGGCTTCCGCGGAAGGCGTCCAATTCGAACTGTCTAAGTGACCAGACGCTTTGACATCGGGTAGCCCGAAGTGGTGCCAAATTTGCCGTCCGCAGGTCCATCTTCAGAATACCCTCTGGCGAGGTAGAAGCGTCGCGCGGTTTCAGTACTTTTGAGGATGCATCGCTGATTGCCTCGTTTGATCGCTCGGCGCTCGAGAGCGGCCAGCAGCGCCGTACTGACGCCACGAAATCTTGCATCGGGCGAAACGTAATTGAGAATGATCTCGCCGGCGTCCGTGACACAACCCACCGCAAGAATTGCGCCATCCTCAACCGCGACAAGCAATGCGTTGCCGGGCCTGATCCACGATTTGAATATTTCGGGCGTCTTGTTGCTCAGCCATCGTTCGAGAATGACCGCGTCCTTGTGGTGATCGGCGACACAAAGCTCCACGATCGACCGCCGCATAACCTGGCAGGCGGCTAAGGCATCTTCCGGAACGGCATCTCGAACATTCATGGCGATATCACTTAACATCATTCATCAAGCCGGATCGGCCGACACTGGGTGCGGGACAGAAAATCGATGCGATTCGTGAGTGCGGGCCTGAAGGCGCGGTCGATCTACAGGATTCGCGAAGTCGACGGGCAGGACGAGGACGTTGCGGACACCCTGGCAGACCTGCACCGCTTGACCTTCTTTGAGGGCGCGTCCATTCCCAAATTCGATCAAGGGCATTGGTGGCTTGTATTTTTCCAAGCTATTCCGGTTGCCTTTGCTGGCCTCGTTGCATCGACGCATGCCTGCAATTCCGGGTATTTTTCTCGCGTCGGGGTGACGAAAAAGCACTGCGGTAACGGCCTTCAGCTACGGCTGATGCGCGCGGCGGAAATACGAGCGAAAACGCAATGGATGGAACAGCCTGATGTCGGATACCACCGATAATCTGGCCTCCGCGAACAATTTTATTCGTGCCGGCTATCGGTTGTACCAACCGCGATATCCGTGGGGCTGGTCGAATACGCTGTATTGGCGAAAATTCATCGGATCTTCCAAGTCACGCTGAAAGCCCGCTTGAGATTCACGGCGCCTCGGAACGCGGTCGAATTGCTTCGCTCCAACCCGAGGATGATCCGAGCATTTGAACCGGTCTCTGCCGGCGGTCTGTAGCATAAGCCCAACTCCGAACTCGCCCGGTGGCCGAATGGCCACCGGGCTTTTTTTTGTTTTTGGACGACAGACCTCTTCGGACGCGATCTGAAACGCGTGGAAGGCAAGACTCTGATTGTATCGGGTTGTCTCGGGCGTTCCGATATCCTATAGGACGGCAACGGAGCATCACATGACGCTGTTGAACAAGGTTTTCACGACCAGGACCCTGGTAAAGATCATCCTTGTGCTGACAGCCGTCTTGGCGATGAAGGCGGCAAGCCTTCACTATGATTTTAGCTGGGCCACGGCCTTGGCGGCGGAATAGTCAACCTCTGGCGGCACGCACTGACAGCGGATTTGAGCCATATTTATTGGATCCGGCGTTGCCGCGCAGGCAGCCAAATCTCGACAAATCCCCAGATCGAGAGCGCAAAGCCTGCAAGCGCCAGGATGTAATGCAGCCCCATCCCCGCGGCTCCTGCAAACCATGCACCTTTCGCCAGATGGCCGAGCACTCCTGGCACCACATAGAACACAAGCAGCCACCACGCGCTTTTGCCGCGGTCATGCAGTCGCTCGGTGTGGAAAGCAAAGCCCCACAGCAGCCATGCGCCGAACATGAATTCGAACAACTCTTCCATGGCATTCCGGCAAGCAAATGCGCCGACAAGGCCGGCGCACAGGCGTGTGTCGTGATGAAACGGCGAGGGGTTCAAGCCCCAAGCATTCGGGCGGCGTGATATCCGCGTCGAGCCCTGTCGGGGTCGCCGACGAGGCGCTCGTACATCTTATGGATGTACTTCTTAAAATCGACTACCCCGCCTTGAGTAGACTCATCTAAAATTTTCTTCCATTCATTACGATCGCCAAAACGTGGTCGTAAAGCTTGCCTTGCTCGAGCCTTCGTCGGCTGCCATAGACGGCTCCAAACGCTTGTTCCGTCACGATCTTTCGCTAATCTGAGCCGGGTGGGTGGAGGAAGCCGAGGGTGTCTTGTCAGGTGTGTCTATCGACACTGAAGGCGGGCGATTTGTATTGCCCGTCCTGCGGAGCGGTTGTCCCGGAACATCTCGCCAAGCCGCAGGTCGCGGAAGTTCGCGACCGTATTGCCGGCGAGCGGAAGTACCTGACCGTCCTTTGCGCCGATCTGCAACGCTCAACTGATTTGATCTCCGAACTGGACCCCGAGGCCGCAATTTCGCGATTGGAGCCGGCGCTGATTGCCATGCGAACTGCGGTTCGCCGCAACCGGGGAATCGTCAGTAAGGAAGGTGGCGACGGGCTTATCGCGCTTTTCGGCGCCCCCCATGCCGACGATAACCATGCGGTTCTGGCGTGTCACGCCGCGGTCGAACTGGTTCGCCGCATCAAGCTTCTGGGCGATCCGGCGATACGGGTGCGAGTCGGCGTTCATTCGGGATACGTCGTCGCCCATGTCATCGAGGCCGACTTCTCCTCCATCTATGAAGCCGGCGGCCCGGCGGTCCATCTGGTCAAGCGGATCGAGGGTGCCGCGCAGGCCGGACAAATCCTGGTGTCGGAGTCCTGCCAAAATCTGTCCGCGGGGCTCGTGACCTTCAACGCTCTGCCGCCAAAGCGACTGGAGGGATTTTCCGCGCCCGTTCCCTGCTACGAGTTGCTCGAGATTAGCGGACTTACGCGCTGGCGGGCTCGCTCAACCAAGGGCCTTTCCGCGTTCGTCGGCCGCGCGGAAGAGATGTCCCTGCTGGAGCGGGCGGCGCGGGATGTAGGTTCTTTTGGACAGATTATCGCGCTGGTGGGCACGGCGGGGATCGGAAAATCCCGGATGGCTCACGAATTCGTCGGCGGGTTGCGGGAGAAGGACTGGCAGATCCTGGAAGCGGAGGGCAACCCGCTGGAGCAGGCCGTCCCGTTCGCCTTGCTGAAGAAGTTGCTTCAGCGCGCGCTGCAGATGGGCAATATTGCGCCCACAAGCGTATCTGAATCGCCTGAAGGCCTCGCTCCTGCACATTCCGATCTTTGGCCTGCTGCCCTTCGCGCTGTTCTCGACCAGCCCGTCAACGATCCCCGCTGGAACGAACTGGAACCGTTGCTGCGGCGGCGGACCATTATCGATGCCGTGCGCCATACGATCGAAAAGGTGATCGCGGCGCAGCCGACGATATTGCTTCTGGAGGATCTTCACTGGATCGACGGACAAAGCGAGACCGCGATCGAGGCGTTGATGTCTCTCGCGGCGGGCCACCCGCTGCTGGTGCTGCTGACATGGAGGACGGAGGATACGCCGGGATGTCTGGCGCGGCTGGACGTGCGCAGAATATGGCTTCGGTCCCTCGATATCCCGTCGGCGAATGCGCTGCTTGACGGTTTGCTTGGGACGGCACCGGAACTCGATGCGCTCAAGGCCCATGTGCTCCGGCACACCGGTCAGGTCCCGCTTTTCATCGAAGAGGTTGCGCGGCAACTCGTCAATCGGGGGATCCTCAAGGGTGACGCGGGCCGGTTTGCCGCGAAAGCGCCCTGGGATGCGCTGGAAATTCCTCCAACCGTGCAAGGCGTGATCGCCTCCCGAATCGATCGCCTGGCGAAAGAAGACAAGGCCCTTCTCCAACTCGCAGCTGTGGTCGGACCGCGCGTTTCAACGCGCTTGCTGGGAGCGGTCACCGGGATGCCGGCCGCGCAATTACAGAGCCGCCTTTGGTCGCTGGAAATTCTGGACTTTCTGGTCGAGTCGCGATGGCTTGCCTCCCCGGAACACGAATTTGCCCACGATCTCATTCGCGAGGTCGCCTATGATTCGATCCTTCGCTCGCAGCGCGAACAGTTGCATCGCCAGATATTGACGGCTCTGGAGGCGGGCTGCGCCGGACGTGAGGAGGAGGTTGCGGAGGCGCTTTGTCATCACGCGGTCAAGGCCCAGGACTGGCCCAAAGCGGATCATTACGGACAACTGGCCGCGCGAAAGGCATTGACCAGATCGGCGTTTCGGGATGCCACCGAATATTTCCAGATTGCGATGGATGCGGTGGAAAAGCTGCCAGCCTCGATAAGGCGCGAGCAACGTGCGATCGACCTGCGTATCGAGGCTCGAATGGCGTTTTCTCCGTTCGGAAGAACGGCCGAATGGCTTGAATTGTGTCTCGACGCGGAAGCACGCTCCGAGAAGATCGGAGATGAGTCGAGACGGCTTGCTTCCGTTGCCGTCAGGGCGGCGGCGCTCAATTTCTATGGAATACCCTATGAGGCCATCACCGCGGGGGAACAGGCCGTTGCCTTGGCCGACCGGCTCGCAGACGCGACCTGGCTGGGTTTCGCCGAGTATGGCCTTGGTCAGGCCTACTTCCTCGCGGGCCGATATAGGGAGGCAGAACATCGCTTGAATCAGGCGAGTGCGCGATTTGCGAATGCGCCCGCAAACGTCCCGCCGGGGACAACAGGATCGAGCCTGCTCGTTCTCTGTTGCATGATGAAGGCTGTTATCTCCGCATCGGTTGGAGATTTCGATCAATCCGAGCGCTACTCCATACAGGCAACCGATCTCGCAGAAGAGAGTGGCTTGTCATATGATTTGATAGCCGCTGACTACAGTCGCGGCCTTGTGCAGACCTTGCAAGGCAATCTTGAGGAGGCAGAAGGCGCCCTCGCCGAAGCCGCGTCCCTTTCGCGGGAGAACGAAGTCCGACTGTTTCTTCCGCTCGTGCTTTGCGGACTTGGGAATCTTTATTTGCAGACGGGGCGTCCGGCGGAAGCAAAAGACATCCTGTTTGAGGCGAAAGACGAAGCAGAAGCGCTTGGACACGCCACCAGCAGCTTGCTAGCATCGGTGTATCTGGCTTCCGCTCATGCACATCTTGGAGATCCAACCCGCGGGTTGGAAATCGCGCGTGCCTGCCAGGCTGGGGCAAAACAGAAGGGCTATCAAGCCATCGAAGCCATGGCGATTTTTGCCGAAGCCGGCATTTTGTCCTTTCAAGGTGCGTCCGCCATAGCCGATGCGATTGCCCAACTTGAGCGGACCATTGAAATGGCCACCAGGCTCGAAGCCAAGCCCCTGCTGGGAATGGCGAAAGGAACATTGGCTCGTCTATTGGCCAATTCAGGCAGGAAAGCTGAGGCACAAGACGCACTCGCCCAGGCAATTGAGCTGTTTGCGAAGTCGAAAATGACTATCCAACTCGAACGTGCTAAGGCAACCCTCTCCAAGTTTTCAGATTTGTGACAAATTGATCATCAAGGGAGTTAAACATGTCGGGTGTCGTTTATGGCGGAAAATTTGAGCAAACGATGAATGAATTGTGCAGCCCTAACAACATTACCGCGACGGCAAAGAAGTTCGCGGACCTGGAAAAGCAACACGGGCCATATAATTTCGGGAGATTTGCGAGATTGTTAATGCCAAATCCAAGCGATTTTGCGAATTGGGAGAAGGATGCAGGTGGCATACCGGAACCGATCCGCAATCGCCTTACCGAGATCATTTCCGCCAATCTAAGGTCCGCCACACCGCTACCGGTCGTCTTGAAAGTCGGCGAAAACGTCGATGCAACCCACGATCTGATCGTCAAGACGTTTGCGCACAAAGGCAACATCTACATCGGCATTCACATGCTTTGCCCAAATCCGGAATTGAAATGATCGGTTTCCGGAGCCGCGCATTGCCGGCTCCGCATCTGGAGTCTTAACAAGCGTGCCTCAGGACAAGACCCGTGAAGCTCGCGGATTGCCGAGCAGCAAATTGGCGGTGCTGCGCAAGCATCCGATCTTCTGCGATCTTGAGCCGGAGGCCCTTGACCAGCTCTGCCGCTACGCCAGACATGCCACGTTCAAGCGGGGAGCGGCTCTCTTTTCCAAGGGAGATCCCGGTACCAGCTTGTTCACTGTGGTGAGCGGCACGGTGAAGATGAGTGTTTCGTCCGCAGACGGCCGCAGCGCGATTTTCAATCTCATCGGTGCGGGCGAGATTTTCGGCGAAATCGCATTGCTCGACGGGCTGGCACGGACCACGGATGCGACCGCAAACACCAATTGCGAGGTCCTGGTCCTGGACCGGCGCGAATTTCTTCCCTTTATGCGAAGCCAGCCGGCGCTGTCGATGAAATTCATCGAGCTGCTTTGCACGCGTCTGCGGTGGACCAGCGACCAGCTGGAACAGGTCATTCTTCAGAACCTGCCGGGTCGGCTCGCCAGCGCGCTCATTCGCCTGACCGAGAAACACAAGCTTGAGCCGGCAGGCCGGACCGTCGCCGTCACCCAGCAGGAAATCAGCGAGATGGTGGGCATGACCCGCGAAAGCATCAACAAGCAGTTGCGGGTCTGGGCAGCCCGCAACTGGGTTCGCCTCGAACACGGGGCCATTGTTGTGCTCAACGCCCAACCGCTTGAAATGCTGGCCGAGGCGGGATCTGGCAACGACGGCGATTAGAGCATTTTTCAGCGCAAGGCTGCGCCGCACGTGATGCCGGGTGGATACGGTTCCCGCGCCGTCCCAATGTCCGTTACCGGCTGCGACTGTGAAGCAGGTCACATTGCTCTTGCATGCCTTGAGCTAAGCCAAGCCCAGATACATCCGCACGATGGAGGTAGCTATGCATGGTTCGTTCGACAGAGCTGGCGAATCCGGCAATCGC
>JAJYAH010000056.1 GCA_021779635.1 Pseudomonadota bacterium
CAGCGGCGTCACCACCAGCATCGGGATCATCTGAAGCTTTTCAAAGCCGTCGGCCCAGATGCCGATAATGAAGCCGAACAGGCTGAAGGTCACCGCGGTCAGGACCAGAAAGGTAAGCATCCACCACGGATGATGAATCTGCAGCGGCACGAACAGTCCGGCGGTGGCGAGAATAATCAAGCCGAGGATAATCGATTTGGTCGCCGCGGCGCCGACATAGCCGAGCACGATCTCGAAATAGGAGATCGGCGCCGACAGCAATTCGTAGATCGTGCCGACGAATTTCGGAAAGTAGATGCCGAACGAGGCATTGGCGATACTCTGTGTCAGCACCGACAGCATCACCAGTCCCGGCACGATGAATGTGCCGTAGCTGACGCCCTCGACCTGGGTGATCCGCGAGCCGATCGCGGCACCGAACACCACGAAATACAGCGAGGTCGAAACCACCGGCGAAACGATGCTTTGCAACAGCGTACGCCAGGTTCGCGCCATCTCGAACAGATAGATCGCACGGACAGCCCTGAAATTCATGGCGCCCTCACCAGGCTGACAAAGATGTCTTCCAGCGAACTCTGGGTGGTGTCGAGGTCGTAGAAGCGGATGCCGGCGCCGCGGAGATCGCTGAGCAGGCTGGTGATGCCGGTGCGCTCGCCCTTGGTGTCGTAATTGTAGATCAACTCGCTGCCGCCACTGGACAGTTCGAGGTTATAGGCCGCAAGCGACCCGGGAATCGCATCGATCTTGCCCTGCAGATGCAGCTTCAGCCGCTTCTTTCCGAGCTTCTGCATCAGGTTCGCCTTGTCCTCGACCAGGATGATCTCGCCCTTGTTGATGACGCCGACCCGGTCGGCCATTTCCTCGGCCTCGTCGATGTAATGCGTGGTCAGGATGATGGTCACGCCGGAGGCCTGCAGCGTCCGCACCACTTCCCACATCCCCTTGCGCAATTCGACATCGACGCCCGCGGTCGGCTCGTCGAGAAACAGGATCTGCGGCTCGTGCGACAACGCCTTGGCGATCATCACCCGGCGCTTCATGCCGCCCGACAGCGTGACGATCTTGTTGTCCTTCTTGTCCCACAGCGACAGGTCTTTCAGCACCTTTTCGATATGCGCGGGATTTTTCGGCTTGCCGAACAGGCCGCGGCTGAAGCTGACGGTTGCCCAAACCGATTCGAAGGCGTCGGTGTGCAGTTCCTGCGGCACCAGGCCGATCAGCGACCGCGCGGCGCGATACGATGTGATGATGTCGTGGCCATCGACCGATACGCTGCCCTGGCTCGGATTGGCAATGCCGCAGATGATGCTGATCAGCGTGGTCTTGCCGGCGCCGTTTGGTCCCAGCAGTGCGAATATCTCGCCGCGGCGAATCTCAAGGTTGATGTTGTTGAGCGCCTTGAAACCGGAGCCATAGGTCTTCGACAGATTGGAGACGGAGATAATGGAGGGCATACCGGGATCGGCGGGAAATCGGCAAATGGCAGCAGGGATGCCAGCGCCAGAGGGGAGGGTGCGCTGCACAGATAGGGACTTGAAGCTGTATTCGCAATCGGCCCGCAAAAGCCGCTTATCTTTTTTTCGCCTTTTTCTTTGCGGCCCCCGGCGCGGCTTTCGCGGCAGGCTGCTCGCTCTGCTCGGGGAGCTTGGCGATGGTGACGATCTGGATCTGCAGATTGGCCGGCGAGGTCGGGTGTGCCTGATCGACGAACTGCTCCTCTCCGAGGCCGAGCGACTGAACGCGTTTCGAGGAAATCTTGAAGGTGTTGACCAGCGAGTCGCGGATTGCATCCGCGCGGCGCTGGCTCAGCATCGCATTGGCCTCGCGCCTGCCGTCCGAGCTCGTATGCCCGACGACGAGAAAGCTGTAGGACAAAAGGTTCACCTGAACCATTGCGTCGGCGATGCGCCCGACGGTCTCGTAGGACGAGGGCCGCACCACGGGCGTATCGCTGTCGAAGTCGATGCTGACGGTGAAGGTCGGCAGGTTCTTCAGTTCGGGCACGATCAGCGGGCGCTTCGACGGCTCCGGCTCGTTCTTGCCGCGCATCTTCGACCGGTCGCTGATCTTCTGCTTGAGCGCCGCGGTGTCAGGCTGGAAATCGGTCGCGCCGTCGAAATTCTTCAGCGCATTGACGATGTCGTCGCGCGCCGGAGCAGCCTGGCCGTGCGACGGGAGGAGGGACACTGACAGAATGGCAACAACTGTCACCGCAAGGCCAATGCAGCGTGGGCCATGCTTTGCCGGCCGCATCATCGGTACCCCGCATCGCCGATGGCCAGGTCGCATCTGGCGCTGACCTTGGGCGTCGCCAACAGGCATTCCAGTGATTTGCTGGCTTCCTTGGCCTTGCCGTGGCACTTCTTGACGATCTCGTATTCGCACTGCTTGGCGACATTGGCACGCGCCGCAATACGTTTCTGGATCGCATCGAACGCCCTGGGATAGTTGGCCTTGCATTCCGCCGACATAACGTCCTGATTGCGATAAAGGCAGTCTTTCAGACGATTGGTGTCGAAATTGACGCCGCGGCAAGTGTCATCGATATCCTTGGCGCAACTCTTGCCCAATAGGGCTGCTGCATCACCAAAACTCATCGTTTCCGCCGCCGCCAGCGACGGCGCGACGAGTGCCAGAATGAGCAAGATGGATCGACCTTTGATCATGGGTTCATCTGATCCGATGAAGTTGTGGATGGTCAAGGCCTACGACGGTTCGCAAACAGAATCGTGGGCCACGACCGCTCCGGGAAAAGTACGCCCGCCCGACGAAATTATCGACCGCCTTTTTCGCCCGTCCGAACCCGATCGGGCCGGTTGGCGGCCTCTTTACGATGATATGACGCAAAGTCATTGCGCTTACTCGTACCGTTACCAGGAAGCGCCAATTACCGGCCCGCGGAATTTTTTCGGCGATTGCCTGGGGCGTTAAAATATGTTGCGTGGCGTTGAGGAAACAAAAAGAAGGATAAAAAACCTTGCCAACCCCCAGCAAACTTCTGGCCGGATCGCTGGTCGCCGCAGCGCTGCTTTTGATGCCGGTCGCCGATGGCGGCGCGGCCGAGACCACCATCAAGATCGGAAATACCGCGCCTTACAGCGGACCGGCCTCCGCCTATGGCACAATCGCGCGTGCCGAGGCCGCCTACTTTCAGATGCTGAACGACCAGGGCGGCATCAACGGGCGCAAGGTCGATTTCCTGACCCTGGATGACGCCTATTCGCCGGCCAAGACCGTCGAACAGACCCGCAAGCTGGTGGAGCAGGATGAAGTGCTGGCGATGTTCAGCGCGGTCGGTACCGCGCCCAACATCTCCGTTCAGAAATATCTCAACGCCAAGCGCATCCCGCAGCTTTTCGTGTCAACGGGAGCGACGCGGTGGAACGACCCCGAACATTTCCCGTGGACGGTCGGTTTCAATCCGACCTATGAACAGGAGGGCCGTCTCTATGCACAGTTCATCCTGCAAACCAAACCGGACGCCAAAATCGCGGTCATTGCGCCCAACGAGGACGCCGGGAAGGACTACGTCAGGGGGTTCAAGGCGGGATTGGGCGAGCATGTCGACCAGCTCGTTTCGGAAACCACCTATCTGACGTCCGATCCGACCATCGATTCCCAGATGGTCACGATGCGGGAGTCCGGCGCCGACGTTTTCTTCGCGGAAGCGACGCCCAGATTTGCCGCCCAAGCCATCAAAAAAGCCGCCAGCATGGGCTGGAAACCGCTGATCATCCTGCCCGCGGTTTCCAATTCCTTCTCTGCCGTGCTCGAACCGGCAGGGCTGGAAAATACCGTCGGCGTGGTCACCGGGCTTTATCTGAAGGATCCGAACGACGCGCGCTGGGCCAACGATCCCGCCCTGAAAGACTGGCTGGCCTGGATGAAGAAATACCAGCCCAACGCCAGCACCGGCGATCTATACAATGTCCAGGGCTATACGGCCGCGCAAACCATGGCCAGGGTCCTGGAAAACTGCAAAGACGATCTCAGCCGCGAGAACATCATGAAGCAGGCGACGTCGCTGGACGGTCTCGCGCTGCCGATGCTGCTTCCCGGGATAAAAATATATACCGACCCACACAACTTCACCCCGATCCGGCAAATCCAGATGGCGCGGTTCGACGGAAAATCGTGGGTGTTGTTCGGCGATGTCCTGGGCGGGAAATAGAAGAGCTCACGCTCACACCCGCTCCACAAAACTATCGACCACCTTCTTCTCGCCGGCTTTCTCGAAGGCGATGGTGAGCTTGTTGCCGTCGATCTTCACCACCTCGCCGTAGCCGAATTTCTGGTGAAAGACGCGATCGCCGAGCGAGAACTCCGAGGTGGTGCCGGTGGATTTCGCGACCAGCTCGCCCTCGATGGTCATGGGGGCGCGCTTGTTGCGGGAAAAGCCGTCGCTCCTGGTAGAAAACGGCGACTGGCTTTCGTTAAAGCCGCCGCCGGCCTGTCCATTGCGGCCGCTTTGGCCGCGCGCGCGGTTGGCCTGGGCGCGCTGCCAGCCCGGCGTCGAATAGCTGGAGCCGAACGATTCCACATTGTCGAAGCGCGAGGGGCCGTAGCCGCTACTGCCGCCCCAGCCCGAGCCGCCCTTGGATTCGGTGATCTCGACATTCGGCGCCGGCAATTCGTCGAGGAAGCGCGACGGTATCGTGGTCGACCAGGTGCCGTGAATCCGCCGGTTGGTGGCGAAGTAAAGCTTGGCGCGGCGGCGGGCGCGGGTCAGCCCGACATGGGCGAGGCGGCGCTCTTCCTCGAGTCCGGCGCGGCCCTGTTCGTCCAGGGTGCGCTGGCTCGGAAACAGACCCTCCTCCCAGCCGGGCAGGAACACATTGTCGAATTCGAGTCCCTTGGCCGAGTGCAGCGTCATCAGCGACACCGCATCGTCCTCGGCGCCGCCGTCGCGGTCCATCACCAGCGAGATGTGTTCGAGAAAGCCCTGCAGATTCTCGAATTCCTCCATCGAGCGCACCAGTTCCTTGAGGTTCTCAAGGCGCCCGGCGGCGTCGGCGGAACGATCCTTCTGCCACATCTCGGTATAACCGCTCTCGTCGAGCACGATTTCGGCCAGTTCGGTATGTGACATCACCTCGCGCTGCGCGCGCCAGCGATCGAAATTGACGATGAGGTCGCGCAGCGATCCGCGCGCCTTCGGTTTCAGTTCATCGGTTTCGACAACGGCGCGGGCGGCCTCGGACAGCGGAATGCGGCGCTTGCGGGCATGGTCGTGCAGCATCTGCACGGTGGCATCGCCGAGACCGCGCTTGGGCACATTGACGATGCGTTCGAAGGCGAGATCGTCGGCCGGCGAATTGATCACGCGCAGATACGCCAGCGCGTCGCGGATTTCGGCGCGCTCGTAGAATCGCGGGCCGCCGATCACCCGATAGGACAGGCCGAGGGTGACAAAGCGGTCTTCGAATTCGCGCATCTGGAACGAGGCTCGCACCAGGATCGCGATGTCGTTGAGCCTGTGGCCGGCGCGCTGCAGCTCCTCGATCTCCTCGCCGATGGCGCGCGCTTCCTCCTCGGAATCCCAGGCGCCGGTGACGGTGACCTTTTCGCCGTCGACGTCTTCGGTGCGCAGCGTTTTGCCGAGCCGGCCTTCATTATGCGCGATCAGATGCGATGCCGCGGCCAGGATATGGCCGGTGGAGCGGTAGTTGCGCTCCAGCCGGATGACTTTCGCGCCGGGGAAGTCGTGGTCGAAGCGCAGGATGTTGTCGACCTCCGCGCCGCGCCAGCCATAGATCGACTGGTCGTCGTCGCCGACGCAGCAGATGTTCTTGGGAGGCGATTGTGCTGTCATTCCCGGATGCGCGATCTTCTCCCTCGCCCCGCTTGCGGGGAGAGGGTCGGGGCGAGGGGGTACAGTCGCTAATGTCGATGACTCGGCTGCCTCGGCAGCCCCCTCACGCGATGCACTTCGTGCATCGACCTCTCCCCGCAGGCGGGGAGAGGTTAGAGAAGAAGCCGGCGCCTGCGCCAATAGCCGCAGCCACAGATACTGCGCGACGTTGGTGTCCTGGTATTCGTCGACCAGAATGAATTTGAAGCGGTTCTGGTATTGCCGGAGCACATCGGGATGCTCGCGAAACAGCCGGATGTTCTCCAGCAGCAGATCACCGAAGTCGGCGGCGTTGAGGATTTTCAGCCGCTCCTGATAGCTCGCATAGAGCTTGCCGCCCCGGCCGTTGCCGAACACCGCGGCCTCGCCCGGCGGCACCTGCGCCGGCGTCAATCCGCGATTCTTCCAGCCGTCGATCAGGCCGGCGAGCATGCGCGCCGGCCAGCGCTTGTCGTCGATGTTGTCGGCCGCCAGAAGCTGCTTCAACAGACGAACCTGATCGTCGACATCGAGCACGGTGAAATTGGATTTCAACTGCACCAGTTCGGCATGGGCGCGCAGGATGCGTCCGCCGATCGAATGGAAGGTGCCGAGCCACGGCATGCCTTCGACGGCCTGGCCAAGCATGTGGCCGAGACGAAGTTTCATCTCGCGCGCGGCCTTGTTGGTGAAGGTCACCGACAGGATCTCGCCCGGACGGGCGCGGCCCATGCTGAGGATGTGGGCGATGCGCGAGGTCAGCACCCGGGTTTTGCCGGTGCCGGCGCCCGCCAGCACCAGCACGGGTCCGTCCAGCGTTTCCACCGCCTCGCGCTGCTCGGCATTGAGCCCGGCGAGATATTGCGGGGTCGCGGCCGCCCGCGCGCGCGCGGCAATGCCACCGGCCGCGGGCTGATGGTCGGGAACGCCGTGATGGGGCAGCTTGTTCGGCTCGGTCATGCGAATCGTCTTCCGCCCACGATGGCACCGCGGGGCCGTGAAGGGGAGCCTTCATAGCAGGATTGCAGGCCATATAGGGCTTTGGCCGGAGATTTGACAGGAGTTATCCAGCGGCTCCCGATACGCCAATTTTGACCTTCAGCCGCCATTTGTTCCTCTGGAAGCGGCTTTTTTTGCGATTTCGCTAACAGGAACCGCCCGGAACCTTTGTTCCGAGGCCGGATTATTTCTGCAGTCGCGCGCACCATCTCCGGTCGCGCAGGTATGAAGCAGAAGTCATAGAGGTAATGTCATGTTGAGCTGGGTCGTTACTTTTTTGGTCGTTGCGCTGATTGCCGGCATTTTGGGCTTCGGCGGTATCGCCGGAGCGTCGATCGAAATCGCCAAGACCATCTTCTCTATCGCCGTCATCCTGTTCCTGATCTCTGCCGTGGTCAGCCTGGCGCGCGGGCGCACCCGCGTCTGAAGCCGGTTGCTATCTCGAAGCGGGCATCGCGATCCTTCTGCCGATGCCTTCCGGGCGCGCGATCGCCGAGTGGGCGTTCACCAGGGCCTGGATTCGGGCCCGAATATCTGATGGAAACGGCGCGGTCTTTCGCGCCGTCATGTCGATATGGACGGTCATGTTCTCCGAGGTGGCGGACAACCAGCCCTCGGTGGCGTGGCGCAATTCCTCAAAGGTATGCAGCCGCTTTTCGTCGGCGGCGACCAGCAGGATCGAAACCTGCACGGGATCGCCGAGATGAATCTCCCTCAAATATCGCACATGGCATTCGGCGGTGAAGGTCGAGCCGTGGCGCTCCTTCATGTAGCCGGGCCCGATCCCGAGCTTGAGCCATAATTCGTCGATGGCGCGGTCGAACATCACGTTGTAATACGCCATGTTGAGATGGCCGTTGTAGTCGATCCATGATGGTTCGATCTGCATCACCGACGACAGAAATAATGCGGGCCGGAACTGCACATCGTCGCCGGCGGCAACACTCGTCATACCTCATCCCCGTTGGTTTCAATCCATGATCCCTTGACCGGTTATATATC
Organism: Pseudomonadota bacterium; assembly: GCA_021779635.1. Next base: position 7,832 of record JAJYAH010000056.1, read on the forward strand.
CTTTGCAAGGGTTCCCGGCCGGGAGGATATCGCGTGGGCATACCCATCACCAATCATTTGAAGCGTCCGGAACCGCAGGCGCTGGCAGCCGCCATTGAAGCGCTCACCGCGCGGTTCGGCAACCGGCTCATCACGTCGAGGGCGGTGCGCGACCAGCACGCCCACACCACGACCTGGCTGACGCCGCAGCCGCCGGACGCGGTGGTGATGGCGCAGGAGACGTCCGACATTCAGGACGTGGTGCGGATTTGCGCTCAATACCGCGTTCCCGTAATCGCATTCGGCACCGGAACCTCGCTGGAGGGGCAGGTCAACGCGCCGGCTGGCGGCATCTGCATCGACCTGCGCGACATGAACCAGGTATTGGAAGTCCACGCCGAGGATCTCGACTGCGTGATCCAGCCCGGCATCACCCGCAAGGCGCTGAACGAGCATTTGCGCGACCAGGGCGTGTTCTTTCCGATCGATCCCGGCGCCGATGCCTCGCTAGGCGGCATGGCGTCAACCCGGGCGTCCGGCACCAATGCGGTGCGCTACGGCACCATGCGTGACAATGTGCTGGCGCTCAAGGTGGTGCGCGGTGACGGCGAGATCATCACGACCGGCACGCGCGCGAAGAAATCCTCCGCCGGTTACGACCTGACGCACCTGTTTGTCGGCGCCGAGGGCACACTCGGGATCATCGCCGAACTCACCATCAAGCTGCGCGGCATTCCCGAGACCATCGCGGCCGCGGCCTGTTCGTTCGAGACCGTGCGCGGCGCCTGCCAGGCCACGATTCTGGCGATTCAAACCGGCATTCCCGTCGCCCGCATCGAACTGCTCAACGCCGAGCAGGTGCGGGCCTGCAATTCCTATTCGAAACTGTCGCTGCCGGAGACGCCACTGCTGCTGCTTGAATTTCACGGCAGCGAGAACGAGGTCGCCGAACAGTCGAAGAACTTCAGCGAGATCGCCAAGGAATGCGGCGGCGGTGGTTTCACCTGGACCACAAGGCCGGAGGATCGCACCAAGCTCTGGCAGGCGCGCCACGACGCCTATTGGGCGGTGAAGGCCTTGCGTCCCGGTGCGGGCGTGGTGGCAACCGACGTCTGCGTGCCGATTTCCCGGCTGGCCGATTGCGTCACCGAAACCGAAGCGGATCTGAAACGGCTCAATCTGCAATCGCCGATTGTCGGTCATGTCGGCGACGGCAATTTCCACTGCTCGCTGCTGTGCGATGTGGATGACCGCGACGAGATGGCGCGCGGCGAGGACTTCATGCATCGCCTGGTGGAACGCGCGCAGGCGATGGGCGGCACCTGCACCGGCGAACACGGCATCGGGCAGGGCAAGCAGAAGTACCTCAAGGCCGAGCTTGGCCCCGAGGCGATCGACGCCATGCGCGCGGTGAAGCAGGCGCTCGACCCGCAGAACATCTTTAATCCTGGGAAGATCCTGCCGGCGGCTTAGGGTATGCCGGGTATCCGTGCCTGGCCGGCTCGCGCAGCGCCTGCCGCTGCGCAATCTCTTCGTCGGTCAGTCTGGCATCGTAGATCGAGCGAGGTTCGATCAATCGCGACACCAGTGTCGCAATCACCACGGCCAGCAGCAACGGCGCGATGAACGAGCGGTCCTGACCGGTCAATTCCATCATCAACACCACCGCCGAGATCGGTCCCTGGGTGGTGGCGGCCAGTACGGCTCCGGCGCCGACAATCGCAACCAGCGCAGGCTGCACGTCGGGCCACAGCAAAAAACAGGCGTGGCCGACCACCGCGCCCAGCAGGGCGCCCAGTGCCACCGACGGTGTAAACAGGCCTCCGGGTACGCCGCTGCCGAGGCACAACAGCGTCGCGGCCGGCTTGAGAGCCAGCAGCATCAGCAGAAGCGTGAACGGAATTTGGTCCGCAAAAACGAGCTGGGCGATATCCTTGCCGTTTCCGAGCAATTGTGGAAACGGGATCGATACCAGCCCGAGCAGCCCGAGCGCCACGATCGGCGCCACCAGCCGGCGCCGGCGCCTGGGCCGGTTTCGATCGGCCCAGGCGATCGCTCGCACGAACCCAACCGACACCAGACCGGCGATCGGACCAACCAGAAGCGCCAGCGCCAGATTGGCAGCCGAATTGTCGAAGTGGGGAATGACATAGGTCGGTGCATTCGGCAGCACCAGCCATGCGGTCAGCGTCGCGATGACCGACGTCAACAGCGCCGGCAGCACCAGCCGCAGCGCCAGCATTCCGCGCAAGACCTCCAGCGCGAACAGCGCGCCGCCCAATGGAACGCCATAGGCGGCGGCCATGCCGGCTCCTGCGCCGCAAGCAACCAGCAGCCGGCGTTGTTCGTCGGACAGGCTGACATGGTCCGACAGCAGATTGGCCATCACCGCGCCCGCCTGCTTGGGGGCGCCTTCGCGGCCGAGCGACGCGCCCATTCCGACCAATATCACCGATAATACGGCGCTGCCGAGGGTTCGCCACGCTGGCAGCCTTCCGGCGGAGAACCAGATCGCCTCGGTGATGTCGATGCTGTTGCTGCTGGTCAGGCGGACCAGCAGCAGTTGACCCGCGCCCGTTAAAAAGCCCGCGCCCAAAAGCACAAGGATATGCCGCCAGGGCGTGGCCTCGCGCGCGGCATCGAGCAGGGTGGCGCCTGGCCATATCGTATGTTGTACGGATTGCAATATCAGGCTGAGGGCGACGGCGCTGGCTCCGGTGCCCAGCCCGGTAAGCACGATGGCGAGCCAGAAGCGGCCGGTAGCCTTCAGGTCGAGCGTTGAGGGGATGGCGTTCGACGAGGGTTCAGGCATTTCAATTGTCGAACGCCATGGCCGGGTCGCTCAGGTGGTCGTTCTCGTGGCGGGGGCCTTCTCTTCGGATTGTATGCCGGTGGTGGGATCGGTCAAAATGGTGTTCACCTGCGCCTTGTCGGTCCCCGTCAGTATGAAGCTCGAATTACCGATGCGAAACTGGCTTTTGGTGGAGATGAACACCCGTTGATGCTGCGTGCCGCCGGCGGCGCTCTGGTAGGTCACATTGGCACGGTAGCCGCTGACCTTGCTGATCACCAGCGAGAATGGTTTGCCGGAGCTGTCCTTGCCGGTCCAGGTGCCCGCATATTTTGTCGGATCGACGGCGGCGAATTTCGCTCCGACCGGGATGAGGCTCTGTTGCGATGCCGCCGCCGAGTAACTCGACTGCAGGATGCTCATGATGTTCGTCATTGAAATCCTCCGTTGGCCGGAAAAGCAGGCGATGAAGGCATCACTGACAGAACAGAATTAATCGTCGATTAACCCTAGGTGAACCCGGCCGCGAAAGTTTGCCGGTTCCGGGGCCTGTCCGGCTTTGCATATCCGGAAACAAAAATCCGGCCGCCGACGGTTTAGCTGGCGGGCTGCCCGCGGGGCGGCGTCACGGCGCGAAACTCGATGCCGTGCAGATGGATGGCCGGAGAAATCCCGAAATGATTGCCGCCGAACACCTTGATGCGCCGGTCGAGCTCCTCCTTGGGGATGTCGAGGGGAATGTCGCAGATCGCCCGGTAGGCGCGGCGTGAATATTTCCGGCTGCCCCATTCGATCGGGAGTGTCGGCGGCGGCGCCGCATCTGTCGCCAGCGATTTCGCCCTGCGCCAGAATAATTGGGCCAGGTGCGCATAGGCCAACCCCTCCAGCCCGAACACGGAGATGTCGGCCGGCACTGGAAAAAACGCGACGTCGACGATCGGACCGGCGTCGACCCGCTCGACCATGACGTGGAGCGTCGCGCCGAATTGCCGCGCCTGGTCGTAAAGCGCAAAATGCGCGGGCGCCCATCCGGGATAGCTCGGCGGGCCGGGATGAAAATTGAACGCACCGTAGCCGAGCCGGGCGAGCACGCTCTGTGGGACGATTTCCGCCGTCACGAATGCAATCAGCCGGGCCCGGCTCAAGAGATCTGAATCGAGGGCGGCGAGCTCGGCGGCACTCCCGACCGGGATCACGGTCAGAAGCGGATTATGCCCGCGCAATGCAAGCGGCAGGATGGATTGCTCAGCCGCACCTGCCAGCAGAAGGATCGTGTCGAACATCGTATTTCATGATCATCAGGCCCCTGTGCAGAAATGTCGCGGGTTGCGTTAAAAGATTGCTAACCAAATCGCCCGCCGGCGCGACGAAGTATTTCCGGATATTTCGGCGTGTCAGGCGCCATCGCTTCTCAAAGCTCCATCACTTCGCCCTTCGACCATTGCTCGCGCAATTTGAATTTTTGAATCTTGCCGGAGCCGGTGAGCGGCATGGTCTCGACGACGAACCAGTGGCGCGGGGTCTTGTGCGGGGCGAGATGCTCGCGGACATAGTGATGCAGTTCATCCTTGTCGATCGAATTGCCGGGCGCGGGACGGATAAAGGCCGATACGACCTCGCCCCATCTCGGGTCCGGCAATCCAACGACGGCGATGTCTCCGACCTTGGGATGGCGGAACAGCAATTCCTCGAGTTCGCGCGGGTAAATGTTTTCGCCGCCGCGGATGATCATGTCCTTCAATCTTCCCTCGACGGTGCAATAGCCGCGGCCATCCATCGCTCCGAGATCGCCGGTGTGCAGCCAGCCGTCGGCATCGATCGCCGCCGCTGTCGCCGTCTCGTTCTCGAAATATCCGTGCATGATGTGATAGCCACGCGTGCAGATCTCGCCGATCTCGCCGATCGGAACGGTCTCTCCGGTGTCCGGATTGACGATCTTGACCTCGACGTTCGGCATCGGCGAGCCGATGGTCTCGGCCTTGTCGGTGATGCTGTCGGTGGCCCAGGTCATCAGGGCGACCGGCGAGCATTCGGTCTGGCCGAACACGATGGTGAAGGGGGCGCCCAGTTTTTGTTCGAGAGCGGTGACAATGGAAGCCGGCACGGTCGAGCCACCGGAGTAGATCGCCTTGATCGAGGAAAGATCGGCGGTGGCAAACGACGGATGCTCCATCATCGCGACCAGCATGGTCGGCACGCCGAGCATCGCGTTGCAGCGGTAGGTGCCCATGAGTTCGAGCACAAGCCCGGGGTCGAAGGCCTCGACCAGTACCTGCGTCGCGCGCCGGGCGACGGCGCCGAGCACGCAAGAGACGCAGCCGCCGGTGTGGAAAAGCGGCATGGTGGTCACCTGGACGGCGCCGTCGGGGATGCCGGCGCGGTCCGCGGTGTGCGCTCCATTGTTGACGAGGCCGCGATGGTGAAGCAGGGCGCCTTTGGGAAATCCCGTGGTCCCGGATGTGTACTGGATCATCACCGGGTCGGTCGATCGCACTTTCGGAAGCTCAGGCTTGGCAATGTCGCCCGATTCGAGAAACGCATCCCATCGGTCGAACGGAATGATCTCCCGCAATTCTGGGCAGCGGGAGACCAGCGCCTGGGCCGTCGCCAGCATCGGATTGCCGCGGAATTCCGTCACCACCATGATGCCGGCGGAGCGCGACTGCTTCAAAACATATTCGACCTCGCCCGACCTGAGGGCGGGGTTGACGGTCACCAGAATGACGCCCGCCATGGCGGCGCCAAATTCCACCATGATCCATTCGGGAATGTTGTGAGCCCAGATCGCGACGCGTTCGCCCGGCTCGAAGCGCGTCCGCAGCGCCCGCGCGGTGCGCAACGACTGCGCGTATAATTCCGCGTAGGTCCACTGCCGGCGATTGGCCTTGTCGGGGACGCCTGCGATCAGCGCTACGCGATCCGGCGTGGTTTCCGCTGCCCATTGCAGCAATTCGCCTAGCGTGATGTCGCGAACTGCCGGCTCGTTCGCACCTGCAGCATGGGACATGGTCAACATGGTCGCTTCCTCCGTTGGCCATCGCTTTGGCAGCGCAGCCTGATTTTTATCGTGCGCGCATCGGCGCTCGGCGCCGGCACGCAACCAAGCATCACAACAATGCGCGTCAGCGGGCAAGGGGCAAATGGTATCGGTGCAACGCCGGCCGCCCGGCGATGTCATGATCATCGATTCACTGGCCAGAATGACGTAACGATAGCGGGCAAACCCGGCAAGAGACGTCCGTCGTCTGATTGCCGCTCAGTTGGAACGTCATGCCGATGCGGCTTCCTTTCTTTTACGGCTGGATCATCATTGCCGTGACATTCGTGACCATGGCGATCGGCGTGAACGCGCGCACGTCGTTCTCGTTGTTGTTTCCGCCCATCATCAACGAGTTCGGATGGGAGCGCGGTGTCACCGCCGGCGCCTTCTCGTTCGGCTTTCTGGTTTCCGCCGGCGTCAGCCCGCTGATCGGCCGCATGATGGATCATGCCGGTCCCCGTACCGTGATGGAGCTTGGCGTCGCCCTGATGGCGGGAGGCTTGCTACTGGCGCCGCTGACGACGCAGCCCTGGCATCTTTATTTGACCATCGGGGTGCTGGTCGGCTCCGGCAGCATCTGTCTCGGCTATTCCGGTCAATCGTTGTTCCTGCCCAACTGGTTCAATCGCCGGCGCGGCCTCGCGATGGGACTGGCATTCGCCGGCGTCGGACTGGGCTCGATCACCTTGCTGCCGTGGATGCAGCACATGATCGAACAGACCGGCTGGCGAACGGCGTGTACGGCAATGGGCATTCTGGTGCTGGTCGTGCTTGCGCCAATCAACCTGTTGCTGCGCAAGCGGCCGGAGGACATCGGGCTTCAGCCGGACGGAGATGCGGCACCTTGCGCTTCATCGGCGAAGCCGATCTCGAATATCGTCGACCCCGATTGGGCCAACATCGACTGGACCCTGGGCCGCGCGCTTCGCACCGCGCGCTTCTGGTGGCTCGCGGTCGGTTATTTCTGCGCATTGTATGTCTGGTACGCGGTGCAGGTTCACCAGACCAAATATCTCCTGGACATCGGTTTCAGCCCGGGCGTCGCAGTCTGGGCATTGGGCGCGGTCAGCCTGCTTGGCATTCCAGGCCAGATCGTTCTTGGACATCTCTCGGACCGGCTCGGACGCGAATGGATATGGACCGCGAGCTGCCTCGGTTTTGCGATCTGCTATGCGGCGCTGATCGCGATGGCGCAGGCGCCGACATTGCTGCTGGTCTACGTCATGGTGCTGGCGCAGGGCGTGCTCGGCTACGGCCTGACTTCCGTCATCGGGGCAGTCGTGGTGGAGATATTCCAGGGAAAACATTATGGCAGCATTTTCGGTACCGTGATGCTTGCGGCCATTGTCGGAGGTGCTGCAGGCCCATGGGTCACCGGTATTCTGCACGACCTTTCCGGGAATTATACCTTGGCCTTTGCGATCGGTATCGCCGTCAGCGGATTATCCGCGCTGGCGATCTGGATGGCGTCACCCGGCAAAATCCGCGCGGTCGCGGGCCAGTTGCATAAGATAAAGGCCAGCGCTGGCGCCGCTTAGAGCGTTTTGGAGCGAAAGCCTGCCCCGCACTTGATGCGGGATGGGAATACCGGTTCGCGTAAGGAAAACGGGTCAAGGCAAAAGACCGGGCCGTCGTCAGGCCGATGAAATTCCCATGCTTCTCTGCAGATCGCTGATCGCGCGCAGGAAGCTGTCCGCCGGCGTGGTCTCCGGGTCGATCAGGCGGTGCAGACGAAAGCCGTCCTCCAGCGCCAGCACGATCGCGCCGGTCCATGTCGGGTTCAGCGATCCGTTCTTGCCGTTGTTCTTCAACGTGGTCTCGACGATATCGACGATCAGTTTTCTCCGGGCGCGCAGCCGCTTGGCGAGGTCGGGCCGGCGCTTTTCGGCCCGCGCCACAAACAGGATCATCTCCATGTGCAAAAGCGGGGAACGCGCGAGCGGATCCTGATGGCTCCCGTCGATGGTCTTCAGCGCATCGATGAAATCCGCGAGATTTTTGTGTCTGTCGAGAAGATCGAGATTGCGTCGAATGGATTGCGCGACGTGATCCTCAAGCATGGCGATGATCAACTCGTCCTTGCTCTTGAAATTCGAATAAAACGCGCCGCGCGTAAAGCCGGCCGCGGCCGCAATGGCCTCGATGCTGGCGCCGCCGATTCCCTGGTCTTCGAAGACGCGCGCCGCCGCGTCGAACAGCTTTTCGCAGGTATCGTCCCGGGTCGGTCTGGTTCGAACTCTTGACATTCTGCCATTTTAGGGCACAGTGCAACTCGATACAATAGTGTATCAGATGAGAATGTGCGGATCACCGCGTCGTCGGTCTTTGAAAAAGTGCTCATGCGCTGCATATGCAGACTCTTTCAGCGCGCAACACATCGAGGGTTCCCATGAACGAGCATGTTCAGGCCGCGACGACCGAGCCGCTGTTCAATCCGTTGGCGCCGGAATTCATTCGCGACCCCTATCCATATTATGCGCGGCTGCGCGCCACCGATCCGATGCACGTCACGCAGTTCGGCGCCTTCCTCGCGAGCCGGCACGCCGAGGCCAGCCTGGTGCTGCGCGACAAGCGTTTCGGCAAGGATTTTGTCGAGCGGACCGTTCGGCGCTACGGGCCGCAGATCATGCAGGAGCCGGTGTTCCGCAGCATGAGCCACTGGATGCTGCAGCAGGACCCGCCCGACCATACGCGGTTGCGCGGCCTGGTGGTGAAGGCCTTTACCGCGCGCCGGGTCGAGGACATGCGTCCGCGCATCCAGCAGATCGTCGACGAAACGCTCGATGCCATCGCCGGCCAGGGCCACATGGATCTGATCGAGGATTTTGCGTTTCGGCTGCCGGTGACGATCATCTGCGACATGCTCGGAATTCCCGAGGAGCACCGCGAGGTCTTCTACAAGAGCTCGCGCGATGGCGGACGCCTGCTCGATCCGGTGCCGATGTCGCCGGCCGAAATCGAACAGGGTAATGCCGGCAATGCGATCGCCCAGATGTATTTCCAGCAACTGTTCGAGCTGCGCCGCCGCAGCCCGGGCGACGATCTGACGACGCAACTGGTGCAGGCCGAGGAAGACGGCAGCAAGCTCTCCAACGAGGAACTGACCGCCAACATCATCCTGTTGTTCGGCGCCGGGCACGAGACCACGGTCAATCTGATCGGAAACGGACTGCTGGCGCTGCACCGCAATCCCGATCAGCTCGCACTGCTCAAGGCCAATCCGGGCCTCATCGCCAGCGCGGTTGAGGAATTCCTGCGTTACGACTCCTCGGTGCAGATGACCGGCCGGGTGGCGCTGGAAGACGTCGACGACCTCGGCGGCAAGAAAATTCCGAAGGGCGAGAGCGTGCTTTGCCTGCTGGGTTCGGCCAATCGGGACCCGGCGGTGTTTCCCGATCGGCCGGATCAGCTCGTTATTACCCGTCCCAATGTGCGCCCGTTGTCCTT